>DATBEY010000364.1:0-6085 GCA_036558765.1 Binatia bacterium
GCTCGATGTGCGCCGGGGTGATGGACCGGCCGAAGCGCGTGATTATACTTTTTCCGCTCTGGTCGCGACCGATAAGCGGCTCAAGGAAGATGCGCAATCGGCCGTTGCAGCCGTTCGCGCGCTCATGAAAGCGCACAAGGCCCTCAAAGAAGACCCGAGCCGGGCCATCGAAGTTGGTAAAAAACGCTTTCCGCCATCGGAAGCAGAGCTCATCGCCGAGCTGGTCCGGCGCGATCTGCCTTATTACGACGTCCACATTCCCGCGGAAAAAGTCGCCGCTATGAATCGTTTCGCAGTGGAAATTGGCCTGCTCTCCGCACCGGTTCCTTACGAGGATGTCGTCGCGACGCAGTTCAGCCAGTTGTGGAATCAAACGGTGTAACTTTTCCACCGCGCCTCATATGAAGCCGCGCATCCTGCTCATCAATCCACCGATCTATGACTTTTCTGCCTATGATTTTTGGCTGAAACCGTATGGGCTCTTGCGCGCCGCTGGCTTTTTGCGCGGAAAAGCGGAGTTCTCCGTCTTTGACTTCCTCGATCGTCTCGATGGGCGAGTACCGCCCGGGAATTACCGGAGCGACAACTGGGGCCGCGGCCAGTTTTACTCCGAGAACTGTGACAAGCCGGCAATCTTCGCACCCATTCGGCGCCGTTTCCGCCGCTTCGGCCTGCCGCGAGCTGCATTTCAACACTTTATCGCTGATCACGCGCCTTTCGATTACGCGCTCGTGCAAACCGGCATGACTTACTGGTATCCCGGCGTAGCAGAAATCATTCGAGAGCTTCGCGCCATCGCACCGACCACAAAAATCGTTCTTGGCGGCGTCTCCGCGACTCTCTGCCCGGATCATGCCCGGAGCCTTGGAGCGGATTTGGTCGTCGAGGGCACTGACCTTGCGCCATTGTGGCGTTTTCTACGGTTGCAGCCGAATGACGATGGGATGCCGCTTTGGGAGTTATATCCGAGATTGCGCACGGGCGTGCTGAAGCTCGCCGACGGCTGTCCGTTTCGCTGTACCTATTGTTCGGTGCCCCAGGTTTATCCGCAATTTCGCGCTCGCCCGCTCGCGCATTCCCTCGCAGAGTTAGAATTTTTGCTTCGCCTCGGTGTCGAGCATGTAGCCTTCTATGACGATGCCTTGCTCTATCGCCCCGAGCTGATTGTCAAACCGTTCCTGAAAGAAACGCTGCGTAAAAATATCCGGGTTCAGTTTCATACGCCAAATGCGCTCAATGCCCGCTTCATCGATCGCGAAATGGCAGAATTGCTCGTCCAGTCCGGCTTCAAAACCATCTACTTGGGTTTTGAAAGCAGCGCCTACTCCTGGCAAAAAAAGACTGGCGGAAAAGTCTACTCCAACGAGCTCGAGCGCGCGGTTCTGAATTTGATTGCGGCAGGCTGCGATCTCCGCGGTGTGCACGCCTACTTGATCGTTGGCCATCCGAACTCGGAGGAGCAAAGCATCGAAGAATCGATGCACTTAGCCCACGCGCTCGGGATCAGAATCATGCTTTCCGAGTTTTCACCCATTCCGGGCACTCCGGACGGGGAGCAGTGCCGCCGATGGATCGACCTGGACGAGCCGCTCTGGCATAATAAGACTGCGTTTACAATTCACAGGCTCGGTGCCGCGGAGGTCGAACGGCTCAAAAGATTGACGGCCGAGTTGAACGGCCGACTTGTCTATCCAGGCGACTTCCGTAGGGAGTTTGAACATTCTGGTCCTAAAGATGAGGCACTCCTTGCCTGTAAGGCGCTTTAACGGACATTTTCCGCGGCCCTGGGAACCTTTCCCAAATGAATATGTCTAATCAGACTAAAGAAATGGTGGCGGACGGCATCAGTGACGCGGAATGCGTCCGGCGGGTTCAACGCGGAGAGACGGACGCCTTCGAGACTTTGGTTCGCCGTCACGAAAAAACCATTTTCAATTTGGTCTACCGTATGCTTGGCGATACAGAGGAAGCCGCAGAAGTCTCCCAAGAAGTGTTCCTTTCGGCTTTTCGAGCAGCCGGCCAATTTCGCGGTGATGCCAATTTCTCGACTTGGCTGTACCGCATTGCCATCAATCATGCGAGCACGCGCCGGAAAACCCTTAGCAGCCGCCAACGCAAAGTGGTGCCCATCGAGAGCGCAGACTCGCTTCATGATCCTGAGCCCGGGCCTCTGGAAATACTTGAGAGACAGGAGATCCGCGAGAAAGTGCAGTTTGCATTGAACCAGTTAGAACCCGACGACGCTGCGGTCATACTGCTCAGAGACATGCAAGACGTCTCCTACAGCGAAGTTGCACATGTGCTACAAATCCCAGTGGGCACGGTGAAATCTCGGCTGCACCGCGCCCGGCAAGCCTTGAAATCCCGGCTCAAGTCCTACTTCTCCGCGGAGAGAAAAGCTGTATGACGTGCGCGGAAGTACAACTACTGCTGTCCGAATATATCGAAAAGTCGCTCGACACGATTCGCCTGAAAGCGGTCGAGAGCCATTTGCTCGCCTGCTCTGGCTGCCGTGCTGAGACCGAAGGCTTGATGGATTGCGTTCGGCAAATCTCCGACCTACCACTGCTGGACCCGCCGATTGGTTTCACGCAGCGGGTCATGGCCCATGTGAGGGAGATTGAAACCAGGCCGAGTTGGTGGCGCAGAGTCTTTGCGCCGTTCCCGGTCAGCGTGCCGATCCAGGCCACGGCAGTGGTCCTGGTTGCGGTTCTGGCGGTTTTCCTCTACCAGAAAGAGTCGGAAATCAAAGAAAACGGAGCGTCTCGGGCAATTCCCGCAACTTTGCCGGCGCCATTATCTGACAGCCGTTCCGGCGGCAAAGTCGACCAACCGACAGCATCGGCGCAGCGCCGTGCCGATATTCCCGCCCAGCCAAATTCTACAGCCGCTGCGATTCCATCACCAAGCGCGGAATCCCGCAAAAAAGCATCAGCGGCTGCGGTCACAGATCAAGCCAAAGCGAAAACGCGACCAGCCCCAAATGTTGAAGCAAAGAGCGCTGGCGATGTTAAGGATCCTCTTCCCCGACGCGGTCCGATCCAAGCTCAGGAAATCGCCACCGGCATGGAAGGTTTACGTTCCAGCGGTGAGGGGTTTGGATTTGGTCCCACGATCGGCGGTTCGCTTCGCCCGGGTTTTTTTCTCCCCGAAAGATCTCTATCGCCCATCACCGAGCCCAGTGCGGATGCCGAATTCGTCGTGAGACGACGAGAAATCCAGAGGCGGGATCAAGACGCCATTGCGCGGAGTGAGTCCGCGCGCCAGAGCGCCGAAAGTGATATCGCGCCCGCGGTCGCCAAACAGACCCTGGCGAGCCCGCCTTCCCAAAGCTCATCGATGACGATCCATGAAATTCGTTGGTTTGCGGTCCCGGCTGACCAGTACGACCAGTTCAGGAAGGATCTCGCCTCGGAAGCGAGCATCGATTCGGAAAAAACTATCGGCGTGAGAGAGAGAGACTTCGCGCTGAAATCGAACCGAGAGCTTCTGATCAAAGTCATTATCGTCTCGCCGGCGGAGCGATAATCAATTCATCATACCGCGGCGCGTGTTAAAGAGTGCGGCACATTCCTGTCATTCTGGGACTTAGCGAAGAATCTCGTCGCGGCAAAGAAGACTTAGCGCACTCGCCGCAATGACCGCTGTACCGCGCTCTGCGTTCTATCCCTGCCATTCATAATTCAAAGCAGGGAAATCGATCTCATAGCTGCCACCCTGTTTTTTTCCACGCACAAAGGATGCCGCCTCGGGAAGCTTCGGGCAATACATCTCGAAGAGGTTTCCCGCGGGATCACGAAAATATACAAGTCCTTTCACGCCATCGCGCGTCCACGGCTTGCTCGTGACAACTCCGTTCTGACGCAGCCAGCCGAGCATCGGTAAAAAATCTTTCGGCTCGACAAAAAATGCATAGTGAGGATATTCAGCATCACTGCTGGTGGTCGTGCCAGGGCGAATGGTGATCCCGATGATCACGCCGGCCACTCGGACTTCGGCGAAGCCGTCCACATCATGGATCAACTCGCCGCCCATGGCGGTTGTAAAAAACCGCTTCGCCTGCGCGAGATCGCGGCAGTAAAGGCTTGCGTGGGCGAACCCGCTGAATTGTGGCTTTTGCATTGCGGCGGAATCGGCGCGCGACAATCTGCCGGTCCACTGATAGTTGAGGCTCCGAAAATCGATCGGCGGCCCGCCCCGTCGCGGTGCCGGCGGCAAAGACGCGATCTTGTCGTAGCCAGTATCGCAATACAACTCGAATAAATTGCCGGACGGATCTCGGAAATAGACCAGCGCGGTGGGATCGCGGCGGTAGGGATAGTTCGGCACGCTGTACCCATCGAGCCAACGGATCATGCGCTCGAAATTCGGCCCATCGAGATAAAAGGCATAGTGTGGGTATTCGTGCTCCAGCGCGGTCCAACCCTGGTTTTGCTCCGACAGCCCGAAGATGGCGTCCGCGATTCGGTACTCGACAAAACCTGGAATCTCATGCACCAGCTCACCGCCGAGAACTCCGGAATAGAACAGCTTCGATTCCGCAAGATCGCGGCAGGCTAAGCTCACATGGCTCAAGCCGGAAAAGCGCGGTTGCCTTGAAACAGTCTCTCTATCTCTCGCATTAGCCGCAACTGCCGTTTCCATACAATTACTCTCCGTCTCAACCAGCTTTTATCATTGTTGTGCCGGTCGAATCTGAAAGGCTCGCGATAATCTCCTCCGGCACGGCTCGTCCTTTGATGGCGCCGGGCCGATCGGGATCTGCCGCCGCCCAAACGCGTTTCTCAAAGCCATCGACGGCCAGCTCGGCCTGGTTAAAGATTCGATGACGCACTGTGAAGCTGCTGCGTCCCCACTCGCTGACTTCGCTTTCGACAACGATCTCGTCATCGAAACGACAAGGCTTGAGAAATCGGCCACCCACCTCGACGATCGGCATACCTACGGTGTTGTATTTCTGCCGCATGCGCGACGGCGTCAACCCGGTGCGCTCGAACAACCAACCGGTGCTGCTGTCGAAGATGATCAAGTACTGCGGATAAAAGATGATCCCCGCAGGATCGCACTGCCCCCATTCGACCCTAAGAGTACGCCGGTTGGTCAGCATCGCCACTGCGAATCGAACCTTGAAGCACAACCTGTGTGTATTGGCATTTGCACTTCGCTGGCCTCGCGAATTATGCCGATGTGCATCTGCATTCGCGCTCAATTCGCCAGTGGATCGGGGCGAAGCTGGAAGTGCACGACAATGGGTCTCGCCCCTTTGCCCCCCTCCTTCAACCATGGCGTGCGGTCGCCGCTTGTGGTCCAAAGACCGCGCCCTTTCCATCCGGCCTTGGGATCATCGATGCGCCCATCAAAGCCTTTAGCGTAAAACCCCATGGGATAAGGGACCCGGAGCACGATCATCTTGCCATCTTTCATAGCGATGAGACCGTCGTTTAGATTACCGGTGGACATGGGCACATTTTCCCCAAGGCCGAAGGTGTTGTGTTGATCTACCCACGAGTAATAACTCGACTCCGCACTGTTATCGCCAATATTCTCGAAGCCAGGACCGGGGTACTTGTAAAAAGACCAACCCTCGGGACAATGATCACCGGTCGCCTTCGGCCCGTTAAGTGGTCCCTTACATTTCCTGCGATCGAAGCTGCCGAGATGGCCGCTCGCCAGCGATACCCAGACCACACCATTGCTATCGATATCGCCACCGCGCGGCCCGAACCCGGGTAACGGCACATTGTAAATTTCTGCTAGCGCGGTCGCCGGCGGATTACTCCCGGGAACGAGCCGGACGATCGCTCCCGGATAACTCCAGAAAGTACCCCAGACCGAGCCATCCACCGGGCTCGGCATGACGGCATAAAAAGCAGCACCGATGCGTTTGTCTTTGGTTGGATCCACGGGCTGATTGGGCTCAACGTATTCATCGCGCTTGCCATTGCCATTGGTGTCGAGAACGAGCGCGGTCCAGCCTTGCGATTTCGCGATATCGCTGGTTTCGTCGAGCATCTTGGTATTAACCCAGCCTACCACCGGGCCGCCGCCACTAGTGGACTGTAACACTTGAATCCGTAGTTATTCG
>DATBEY010000365.1:0-6741 GCA_036558765.1 Binatia bacterium
GAAGACTCATGGAAAGCTGAAGGTGCCAGAGCCGGAGATCGTTCGTGCTTGGAAAAAACCGGTAATTTGGCTGGATACGGAGCAAGTCGGAGAGCCCGGTCAATTCTGCCAACATTTCCAGTCGCGATGGCCGATCGACAGGGATGGTTTAAGAAAGGCCATTACAAGTTGCTTGCAAGGCATTCCGGAAAAAACCGCAGAAATGCTCAAGCGAAAGAAAATAACACGACCTGAACCAGAGAAAATCCAGCGTTCTGAAGATCCCGCCGGCTCGGCTGATCTGAGCGAAAAAAGATTGATCGAGTTGATAGACATCGTTGAATGAACAATCTCCTTAATGGTCGAGTCGTTATGCAATTGCCGAAGACCTATAGCCACAAAAATATCGAGACGAAATGGTACAACCACTGGTTGAGCCGCGGCCTGTTTGCGCCCGCTAAGCGACCCGGCCCATCCTTTTCGATGGTTATTCCGCCGCCGAACGTGACTGGCTCGCTCCATATGGGGCACGCTCTGAACAATACGCTGCAAGACATTCTGTGCCGGTACAAACGGATGGACGGCTATCGAGTGCTCTGGGTGCCAGGCACCGACCACGCCGGCATCGCCACGCAAAACGTCGTCGAGCGGCAACTAGCACAAAAAAAAATCAATCGCACAGCACTGGGGCGGAAAAAGTTCGTGGAGACCGTCTGGAATTGGAAACGTGAAGCGGGCGATGCGATTCTGCATCAGTTGAAAGCGCTCGGTATTTCCTGCGACTGGAGTCACGAACGCTTTACGATGGACGAAGGACTATCGCATGCGGTGCGGGAAGCGTTCGTCCAGCTCTGGGAAGACAGGCTTCTTTATCGTGCGCAACGGTTGATCAATTGGTGCCCCCGCTGCAAAACCGCGCTCGCTGATATCGAAGTCGTGCACGAGGATGCTGACGGAACTCTGTGGCATATTCGTTATCCGCTGGCTGACCACCCGGCGCAGCACCTTGGGGTCGCGACCACGCGCCCTGAAACAATGCTCGGCGATACGGCGGTTGCAGTCCATCCCGAGGACGAGCGTTACCAGAGGTGGATCGGCAAAAAAATTCGCTTGCCGATCACTGGAAGAATTGTGCCGGTTATCGCCGATCCTTACGTTGATCGCACCTTCGGTAGCGGAGCCCTGAAGATCACGCCGGGGCATGATTTCAATGATTTCGACATCGGGGAACGATTCGGCTTGGATAAGATCAGCATCTTCGATGCGGATGCGCGAATCGACGCGAACGCATTTGTCACGCGCGGCGAAACGGGCGATTGGATTGAGCGGTACGGCGGCAAGGATCGTTTTGAAGCGCGAAAGCTCATCGTGGCTGAACTCGAACGAGACGGTTTTCTTGAAAAGGCCGAGCCGCACAAACTCTCGGTAGCGCATTGCTATCGCTGCCAGACGATTATCGAACCTTACCTGACGCCGCAATGGTTTGTCGATATCAAGCCCTTGGCGAAACCGGCGATAACCGTCGTTCGGGAAGGCAAGATTCGCATTATTCCTGAAGGCTGGAGCAATTCGTATTTCGCCTGGATGGAAAATATAAAAGACTGGTGTGTGTCCCGGCAGATTTGGTGGGGACATCAAATTCCGGCGTGGTATTGCGTCAGCTGCGACCGCGCAAATCTCATTGAAAGCGCGGACGGCGAATATCGGTTGGGCAAGGGGGCTAAACCCATAGTGGCGCGCGAAGCCCCACCGCAATGTCCCACCTGTGGCGGTCGCGAGCTTATTCAGGATCCCGATGTGCTGGACACGTGGTTTTCTTCCGGTCTCTGGCCGTTCTCAACGTTGGGTTGGCCCGAGCAAACGGAGGATTTGAATACGTTTTATCCGACGTCGGCACTGGTGACCGGGTTTGACATTCTCTTTTTCTGGGTAGCGCGGATGGTCATGATGGGACTCAAATTCATGGGCGACGTACCGTTCCATGACGTCTATATTCATGCGCTGGTGCGCGACGAGCAGGGACAGAAAATGTCCAAATCGAAAGGAAATGTCATCGATCCTCTCGATGTGATGCATCAGTACGGGACCGATGCTTTTCGCTTCACACTGGCGGCGATGGCCGCCATGGGACGCGATATCAAGCTCGCCGCCGACCGGATTGCAGGATATCAGAATTTCGTCAACAAGCTTTGGAACGCTGCTCGCTTTGTGCAGATGAATTTGTCAAATTTGAACAGCGCGGATCTCGACGGGCGCAGCCCACTACGGGACCGAGATCTCGGTTTTGCCGAACGTTGGATCCGCTCGCGGTTGGCATTTACGATCGCTGAAGCGCGGGCCGCCATTGACGGCTATCGGTTTAATGACTACGCCAATACGCTCTATCAATTTACCTGGCACGAGTTCTGTGATTGGTACATCGAGATGAGCAAGCTCGCTCTCAACAGCACGGATGGCATCCTTGCCGAACGGAGTCGAAACCTCTTACAAGCAATCCTGGATGACATTCTCTTGCTGCTCCATCCGGTGATGCCGTTTGTCACCGAAGAGATTTGGCAGACTCTCGGGAGCGAACGCGAGAGTATTATGGTGCAGCCTTACCCGGTTCCGGAAGAAAGTTGGTCTGATACACACGTCGAAAGGCAAATGACGTTGTTGATGGATACGGTGAGAGCGATTAGGAACCTTCGTACAGAAATGAATTGTCCACCGGGTAAAGAAGTCAAGGTGATCTTTTGCGGGGCGGCGGAAGAACTCGGATTTTTACGCGAGCAGGAGCCTTATCTCCGCGCGCTCGCACGGGTAAGCGAATCGGAATTTCGCCAGGGCGGCGAACGTCCCAAGGGAGCGGCCACCGCGGTGATCGGCACCACACAAATCTATTTGCCGCTCGATGATCTCATCGATCTCCACGAAGAGCGGACGCGGTTGTCCAAGGAAGTGGGTAAAATCGAAGATGAGCTGGCGCGGGTGCAAAAAAAACTCGGCAACGCAGATTTCATTGCGAAGGCAAAAAGTGATGTGGTCCACAAGGAACGTGAAAAGGCGACTCAGTTTGAAGAGAAGATCCGCGCTCTGAGAGCGAGCCTCGACAAATTGCAAGAAATCCAAGCGGAAAGGAATTAGACCGATGGATATTCTCGTGAGCCCGCAAATCGAGCGATTGATTCGCGATGCGCTGGACGAAGACATCGGCGCCGGCGATCTCGCGACCATGGCGACGATTTCCGCCGGATCGCGCGGCACCGGACTGTTTCGGGCGAAAAAAGCTGGGGTCGTGGCGGGCTTGGTCTTGTTGGATCGAATTTTTTATTTCATCGATCCCAAAGTTGAGGTGCGCTTGCTCGCCAAGGACGGCGCGGCAGTCAGCCCGGGCATGGTGGTTGCCGAAGCGGTTGGGCCTGTGCGGGCGTTGCTGCTTGCCGAACGGACGGCGCTCAACTTTCTCCAGCGGCTATCCGGTAATGCCACGCTCACACGCAAATACGTGGAGGCGGTGAAAGACTTTCCTTGCAAAGTTCTCGATACGCGCAAGACGACACCGGGACTCCGTACCCTGGAAAAATATGCCGTTCGCATGGGCGGAGGCATGAATCATCGGATCGGGCTCTATGACGCGGCGCTGGTAAAGGACAACCACATCGAAGCGACGGGTTCCATCGCCGAGGCCGTTAAAGCGGTGCGCCGCCACGCGCCGTTTATGGCCAAAGTGGAAGTGGAAGCAAGCAATTTGCAACAGGTTAAGGAAGCTCTGGATTCCGGAGCCGACGTGATTATGCTCGACAACATGACGCTTGCACAGATGACGGAAGCGGTGAAGCTAGTTAATAAGAGAGCCTGGATCGAGGCTTCCGGCGGTATTACTCTCGAAACCATTCGAAAAGTCGCCGAAACCGGCGTTGATTTTATCTCCTCCGGAGCCCTGACGCATTCGGCGCCGGTGGTCGACTTCAACATGAAGATCACCCTGAACACGGATTGAAGCAGTCCAGTCTTTGCTCCACGGCTTTGATCTCCCTCGATATTGACCGAATCACAAAAGGGTTGGAAGCAAAATGCCTGGGCGGCAAATTTCATTATTTCGCCGAGCTCGGGTCGACGAACGTCCATGCGCGAACGCTGGCGGAACAGGGCGCAGCCCAGGGCGAAGTCGTCATTGCCGAAGCGCAAACGGACGGGCGGGGTCGCCTGGGCCGTCGCTGGGAATCGCCGCCAGGTGTGAATATCTACTTCTCTGTCATTCTTCGCCCGCGCTTGCTGCCCGTTCACGCGCCACAAATCACGCTCATGGCCGCTGTTGCGCTGGCTGAAACCGTCGCTCCTTTAATTGAGCAAGCGCCGGTGATTAAATGGCCAAACGATATTTTGGTTAATGGCAAAAAATTAGCCGGCGTTTTAAGCGAAGCGGCCTGCAACCCAGAGCGCATCGACCATGTCATTTTGGGTATTGGTCTAAACCTTAATTACCGAGCAGTTTCGATGCCTGCGGAGATTCGGCGGCGGGCCACTTCCGTGACCGATTTGACGGGGAACGAAATCGATCGCGAAAGCGTTATGATACGATTGATTCAGAACCTCGACCGGTGTTATGGAGACCTTGAGGAGCGTGGCTTTGAAACTCTGCGGCCGCGCTGGGATAGGTTTTTCGGCTTACGCGGCCGCCGTGTCCGGATCGAAAACCACGAACAAGTTGTTACGGGCCGGGCCCTTGGGATCGACCGAAACGGCGCGTTGGTTGTTGAAGATGAGTTCGGCGAACTGCAAAATATCTATGCCGGAGACGTAATTCCGCTAGAGAGTTGAAGCTAGATCCCCATGCTTCTCGCCATTGATATCGGCAACACCAACATTGTGCTTGGGCTTTATCAGGGCAAAAAGCTGATTACCCACTGGCGGCTCGCCACGCAGGCGGAACGCACCGCGGACGAATACGGCGTCATCCTATCCCAACTGATCGATTATTCCGGCCACCGGAGCCAGCAGATCACCGCGATCGCGGTCTCGTGTGTTGTTCCCCCAATGGTCACAATGACCGAGGAGCTCGGTCAAAAATTTTTCCGCATCGATCCGCTGATCGTCGGGCCCGGTGTGAAGACCGGCATGCCGATCCTTTATGAGAGTCCCAAGGATGTCGGCGCAGACCGGATCGTGAACGGGATCGCCGCATACGATAAATATCGCGACGCCTGCATCATCGTGGATTTCGGCACGGCCACGACGATTGATCTGATTTCGAAAAAGGGCGAATACATCGGCGGCGCCATTGCGCCCGGCCTATCGATTTCGCTCGAAGCGTTGATTCAGCGAGCATCGAAATTGCCGCGCATCGAGATCGTCAAACCCAAAGACGTCGTCGGTCGAAATACTATCAATTCGATTCAAGCCGGCATTTTTTACGGGTATGTGGGGCTCGTGGATGGGATCGTCCAACGGATTCAAAAACAACACGGTATTCGGGGAAAGGTGGTGGCGACCGGAGGATTGGCGCCGCTGGTGGCCTCAGAATGTTCGAGTATCGACCACGTGGACGAATTCTTAACGCTCGAGGGCTTGCGGATTATTCACGAAAGGAATGCGCTCCAGGAGGTTAGAGCGCGAGCGCAGACTTAGAGATTCGAGGAAGGGAACCATCAACATGGCTGTAGCGGAGCTTGATAAACTTCGTAACGTCGGGATCCTGGGGCAAGGCGGTTCGGGCAAAACATCTTTGGGTGAGGCAATGTTGTTTGCGGCCGGCGCGACGCAACGACTCGGAAAAGTTCAAGATGGGACCGCGGTGCTCGATCACGAACCGGAAGAGATCAAGCACAAAGTGTCGATCTCGACGGCGTTTCATTCGTTGAGCTGGAAAAAACATGCCATAACTTTGATCGATATGCCGGGTTATGCGGCCTTTTTCGCCGATTCCATCAATTGCATGCGCGCCTGTAGCGGCGCGGTGTTCGTTGTCAATCCGCTGGTGGGACTGCGTGTGGAATCCGAACGTCTGTGGTCGCGCGCCAACGAGGAGCGCATCAGCCGGCTGATTTTTGTCACCAAAATGGATCACGAGCCGGCCAATGTCGAGGAGCGTCTGGCGCCAATTTTCGACGGATTGGAAGCGAAAGGAGTTTATCTGCAAATGCCGATGGGCGCCGAAGCCCATTTCAAAGGCGTCGTCGATCTAGTGTCGATGAAGGCTTATCTCTACGAAGCAGATGGCGGGAAGTCTTCCGAGCTGGAGATTCCCGCGGATTTAAAGAGCGCTGCGGAATCGTGGCGCCAAAAAATGGTCGAAGACGTTTGCGAGACCAATGACGAGCTGCTGGAAAAATTTCTTGACGGCACGGAACCGAGCTCAGAGGAATTGAAGAAGGCGATTCGGGAGGCGACCCGCGAACGCAAAATCTTTCCGGTTCTTTTCGGCTCGCCCTTGCATCAGATCGGGGTCGCGCAGCTTCTCGACGCAATCGTCGATTATCTGCCGTCTCCCATGGAGTTGGGCGAAGTGGAAGGCAAGAATCCGGTCAGTGGTGAATCGCTCAAACGGCCAATCGATCCAAATGCGCCGTTTTCGGCTTATGTCTTCAAGACCGTGATTGATCCCTTCGCCGGGAAGCTTTCGATCATGCGCGTGATCTCAGGAAAGATCGCTCCCGACGTGAATTGTTACGTGGCGAATCGGCAGCTGCGCGAAAAAGCCGGCCACCTGTTTCGCTTGGAAGGGAAGAAACAGGAAGCAGTGAGGGAGGCTGTGGCGGGAGAAATCGTCGCAGCCGCGAA
>DATBEY010000366.1:0-12242 GCA_036558765.1 Binatia bacterium
ACGCGGATATCGGCAACGCGGATGTGACGATCGAGTTTCGCGGTAGGCGTACCGAGGTTGTCGCTATAGGCTACTTTCTCCCGGTGTTCTTAAATTCGTCCGAAGCAAACCGCCCACGAACTCCTTCGGTGTAGGTATGAAAGCTTACATTCACGCGATTGTCCGCTGCCCAGATGGAGCGATCGCATAGGGCTTAGGACGGCGCGCGGCCGCCACTCTCGATATCGGTCAGCAGCATCCCTAATGCGATAATCAGATCCGCGTCTTCAACTCGTTTACGGATTCGCGGCGGGCTGATGGCGCCGAAATAGACGCCCATGTACTGGGGATGAGTCATGGGAAAGGCGCCTTGGCGAGCACCGAGGCGCAGCAGGGGACACCGGTTCGTTCCACGAGCGACGATTTCTCTAGCGGCTTTGAATCGATAGCTTTCGATGCCGACGAGAATCAAAGGACTTTTGGCATGATTCAAGCGCTCGACGGTTTCGCGCACCGCTTCGTCGAGCTTGTGGTTCTTCTTCGCCGGAGCCGCCGCTGATGACGAGCAGCGGACCCGCTCGGCGAAGGACGCGGCGACGGGGTTCACCATATTGTGCCCGCCGGCGCCGTGAGTGACACAGATCACACAAGTCTTTGGAGCTCTCAGAATGTGTCTTGCTTGCAAGGCGGGTCGAGAGATCTCTGCGATTCATAAAAAAATACGCGAGGGTGTCCGTCACGACTCGACTAACTGTTGCGACGCGCCAAGGTATGGGTCGCCGTGCCATAAAATGATTCCGCAGCTTCCATAAGAGTCTCCGAAAGCGTCGGGTGCGGATGAACCGAGTCGGCGAGGTCGCGAACCGTGGCTGCCATTTCGACGGCGATTACTCCCTCGCCAATCAGTTCGCCGGCGCCCACGCCGACAATCCCGACGCCAAGAATCCGTTCGGTTTCAGGCTCGATCACCAATTTCGTCAGACCGTCCGGACGGTCGAAGGTTAGAGCTCGGCCGGATGCGCCCCATGGGAATTTGGCTACCTGAACCTCGATGCCCTTCTGCTCCGCCTCGGTTTCCGTGAGACCGCACCAGGCAACTTCTGGATCGGTGAAAACCACCGCCGGAATGACGACGTTTTCGAATGCGCTAGCTTCGCCCAGGATGGCTTCAACGGCAATTTTGCCTTGTCTGAAGGCACGATGCGCGAGGAGCGTGCCGCCCGTGGCATCGCCGACCGCGTAAATATTGGGATCTTCGGTCTGCAATTGCGCGTTGCATTGGATAAAACCTTTGTCGTCTTTGGTGACCTTTGTGTTTTCGAGTCCGAGATCGGCGAGGTTCGGTACGCGTCCGACGCTGACGAGGACGCGATCATAAAGTTCATCACGTTGCTGCTTGTTCACCTCGGTCGTGACTTTGATTTGCTTACCCGAGGTCGCCATTTTTAGAACCTTGGTATTCAGGCGAATTTCTTTGAATGCCTTTTGTGCGACGCGGCTGACCGGGCGTACGAGGTCCGCATCGACACCCGTGAGAATCGCTGGCAAGGCCTCGAGGACCACGACGTTACTGCCAAGCGCCGCGTAAACTGTGCCCAGTTCCATGCCGATATAACCGCCGCCGACGACGAGCAGATCTTTTGGAATGTCGGGCAGATCGAGGGCTTCCGTTGAAGTCATTACCCTTTTGTTACCGAGATCAAAAGCATGCGGCATCGCCGGCTTGGAGCCCGCCGCGATAATCGCTTTTTCATAGCGAATAAATTTCTGCCCTGCGCTGGTCTCGATGCGCAGGGTTTGCGAATCTTCGAAGTGACCGCGCCCGTGCACAACCTCCACCCGGCGATGCTGCGCCAGGCTTCTTATGCCTTGGCCAAGTTTCTCGACAATGGACTCTTTCCAGTTCCTGAGCTTCTCGATCTCGACCTTCGCGGCGCCAAACTCGATACCGCGATGACTGGACTCCTTGCCCTCGCGTATAATCGCAGTTGCGTGAAGTAACGCCTTTGACGGAATGCAGCCAACGTTCATGCAGACGCCGCCGAGTCGCGGGTTCTGCTCCACGAGCGTGACCTTTTTGCCTTTGTCCGCTGCATAGAACGCGGCCGTGTAGCCGCCGGGTCCGGCGCCCAGAACCAATATTTCAGTGGTGATTGGATCCATAAGGCGCTATTTGACTTCCAGATCCGCTTGGGAAAAATTCTCCAACCCGCTGATGACGTCCTTGAGAAAACGTACAGCGTCGGCACCGTCGAGCACACGATGATCGTAAGCGAGACAGAGCGGCAGAATCGTCCGCACGCCGATTTTGCCATCAATGGCAACCGGTTTCGGCTGTCCTTGGCCAACACCGAGAATAGCCACCTGCGGCGCATAAATGATTGGCGTGAAATGGCTGCCGCCGATGCTCCCTTGGTTGGAAATCGTGAACGTGCCGCCTTGAAGCTCCTCAAGAGAAATTTTCCGCTGGCGGGTTTTTTCCGTGATCGTGTGCAGCTCCTGCGCTAGTTGAAGCAGGTTTTTCCGATCGACGTCGCGCAAGGTCGGGACAATCAATCCGCCTTCCGTATCAACGGCCACTCCGATGTGGCAGTAATCCTTGTAGACGATTTCCATCATGCTCTCGTCGAGGCTCGAATTGGCCCGCGGGTGCTTTTTCAATGCGCGGCCAAGCACCACCAGCAAAAACGCCGTCAGCGTGAGATGCGCTCCCTGTTTCTCGTATGTCGGCGCACACTTTTTCCGGAGCGCCAGGAGGTTCGAAATGTCAGCATCAGCGAATTGATTGATTTTTGGAATCGTGGTCCAAGATTCCATCATGCGCCGGCTGACGGTCCGGCGCAGCGGTGACATCTTCTCGCGATGGATCGGTCCCCATTTGGCGAAATCGACTATTTCGTTTGCCGCCGGAGTCTGAGCAGCTTGGCCGCTCGGTTGTTCAGCGCCCGGCGCGCGCTGCAAAGCGATCTGTTGGAGTCGTTGCACGTAAGCGCGCAAATCACCGAGATTAATTCTGCCCCCGGCTTCGCCGCCTTTGACGCGGGTAAGATCGATGCCTAGATCGGCCGCAATCTTTCGTATCGATGGCGGCGCCGGCGGTGGTACACCGCTTTTCGATTCGTACTGATAATCGGTGGGTGCGGCCGATGTTGTTGTTACGGCAGCGGTTGGCTGCGGCTGAGCAGTCGCAGGCTGCGCCGCCGGCTTGCTAGCGCGTTGAGCTGCGGCAGAAGCGCCGGTCGATGCCGCTGGAGCCGCATCAATGCTGATCAGCACCTGGCCGACGCTCACCTCCATTCCCTGTTTGACATGAATCTTCGTCACGACTCCAGCGCTGGGCGCCGGAATCGAGCCCACGGCTTTTTGAGTTTCCAGCTCCATGAAGGGTTGGTCTTTTTTAACTTCTTGGCCTTCAGCGACCAGAATGCTGACGACTGTGCCGGACTCTACGCCTTCGGCGAGCTGCGGAAGTTTGACGTCCATGCTGAAGTTTGCGCTAGTCGAGTCTAATTAAAGGTAAAGCGGGAATGGTTTTTCGGGATCGACACGGAGTTTTTTGATTGCTTGCTCGACCGCATGCCCGGCTAGCAAGCCTTTTTGAAACAGGGCGTAGAGGGTTGCCACCGCGGTGATCTCTGCATCGACCTCGAAAAAGCGGCGCAGGTTTTCGCGCGTATCGCTGCGGCCGAACCCGTCTGTGCCCAAGGTCAATAATCCGCCCGGTACCCAGGGCGTGATCTGGTCGGCGACCATCTTCATATAATCCGATACCGCGATGAACACGCCTTCTTCGTCCTGGAGCACCGATTCGATATACGATTTCTTTGGCGTCGCGGTCGGGTGCAGCATGTTCCAGCGGCGAGTGCGCAGGGCGTCACCGCGCAGGAGCTTATAACTCGTCGCGCTCCAGACATCGGCGGAAACATCGAACTGCTCAGCCAAGATCTCCTGTGCTCGCAGCGCTTCTCTAAGCAAGGGTCCACTGCCGAACAGATGCGCTTTGAACTTCTTGCCTTTGCTCGCGGGTTTCAGCTTGTACAAACCTTTGAGAATTCCTTCTTCCGCCCCCGCCGGCATAGGCGGCATTTCGTAACTCTCATTATAAAGTGTTAAATAGTAGAAGTATTCTTCGCCTTCGGTGTAGAGCCGCCGCAGGCCGTCTTTAACGATCACTGCGATCTCGTAGGCAAAAGCCGCGTCGTAGGTCAGCAGCGTCGGAACCGTGCTCGCCAATAGATGGCTGTGTCCGTCCTGATGCTGCAGCCCCTCACCATTGAGAGTGGTCCGTCCGGCTGTAGCGCCGAGGAGAAAACCTTTCGCTTTGTTGTCAGCTGCTGCCCAGATGAGATCGCCGATGCGCTGAAAACCAAACATCGAATAATAGAAATAAAAGGGAATCATGTTGATTCCCAAATTGGCGTAAGCGGTTCCGGCGGCAATAAACGAGGACATCGAACCGGCTTCGGTAATTCCTTCTTCGAGGATCTGGCCGTCTTTGGCTTCGTTGTAATAGAGCAGAGTCTCACGATCGACCGGCTCGTAGAGTTGGCCTTTGGGAGAATAGATGCCGATTTGACGAAATAACGAGTCCATGCCGAAGGTGCGCGCTTCATCCGGGATGATCGGTACGATGCGTTTGCCGATATCCTCGTGCCGCAGCAATTTAGTGAGCAGGCGCACCGTCGCCATCGTCGTAGACATCGGATGATCGCCGGAACCCTTCAAAAATTCGACGTAGTTACTTTCATCCGGCACGTTGAGCGGCTTAGCGCGAACTCTTCGTTCCGGTACAAACCCGCCGAGTTGCCGGCGGCGCTCTAATAGATACTGGGTCTCGCGGCTGTCGAGCGGTGGCCGATAGAATGGCGTTTCGACGACTTCTTCGTCGGGCAGGGGAATATCAAAGCGAGTCCGAAACTCGCGCAGCTCACGTTCGTTCAGCTTCTTCTGCTGATGCGTGATATTGCGTCCTTCACCGGCTTCACCCAAGCCGTAGCCCTTCACGGTCTTTGCCAGAATCACCGTCGGCGCGCCCTTGTGTTCGACGGCGCGTTTGTAAGCCGCATATACCTTTGCGGGATCGTGGCCGCCCCGAAGGAGCTTACGGATCTGCTCGTCGGTCATGTGGTTGACCGTTTCCAAAAGCTCCGGGTATTTGCCAAAAAAATGCTTCCGGGTATAGCTTCCCGGCTCGACGGAGTATTTTTGATAGTCTCCGTCAACCGCTTCTTCCATGCGTTTCAGCAACAATCCCTTGTCATCGGCTTCAAGAAGCGGATCCCAGTCCGATCCCCAGATCACCTTGATGACATTCCACCCGGCGCCGCGAAAGAGCGATTCCAGTTCTTGAATAATTTTCCCGTTCCCGCGTACGGGGCCATCCAGGCGCTGTAAGTTGCAGTTGACCACCCAGATGAGATTGTCGAGGTTTTCGCGCGCGGCGAGAGTCAGAGCTCCGGAAGCTTCGGGTTCATCCATTTCCCCGTCGCCGGCGAAACACCAGACGCGTGGTTCTACGCCGCTCAACAAGCCGCGACTTTGCAGATAGCGCACAAAGCGAGCCTGATAAATAGACATAATCGGCGCGAGTCCCATGGAAACCGATGGGAATTGCCAAAAATCAGGCATCAAGTAAGGGTGCGGATAAGATGAGAGCCCGCCGACCGGCGAGAGCTCCTGGCGAAAATGGTGCAGTTTGGGCGCGTTGATGCGCCATTCCACGTACGCGCGAGCATAAGCACCGGGCGATGCATGCCCTTGAAAGTAAACCATGTCCGCGAGATTATCGCCGTCGCCACCGCGGAAAAAATGGTTCAAAGCGACTTCATAAAGCGTCGCCGAAGAAGCGTAGGTGGAAATGTGGCCGCCAATGTCTGGATGAAGGCGATTGGCCTTGACGACCATCGCCATCGCGTTCCAACGGACGTAGCTTTTGATGCGCCGCTCGATTTCTCGATCGCCGGGATACCGAGGTTCGTTCTCGCGCGGAATGGTATTGATGTAGGGGGTGCTAACCGTGGGAGGAATTTTCATCCCCGACTCGCGCAGGCGTTCGGTGAGTTCCTCTATCAGTAGGCTCGCTTGCCCAGCTTGCTCGTTCTTGAGAATCAACTCGAGAATATGCTCGAGTGAAGAAACCCATTTCTGCCGATCGTTTTTGTTGCCCCGGCCGTTGGGCTGTTCGTTCTCCGCCGGCGTTATGATGCGAGAAGTGCTTTTGTTTTCTGTTTCCATCGATACAATTTTAGCAGACAACAAAATCCGAATAAAATCAACTGAACAAATTGAAATACCTTGACCTCGCGTTCGATGATCCGGCGCACAATCTTGCCTGTGACGAAGCGCTGCTGCAACTGGTTGAAACAGGACAGGTTAAGGATGAAATATTGCGCGTTTGGGAACCGGCGCAGTACTTTGTCGTGCTCGGCCATGCGAACTCAATCCACGCGGAAGTAAATTTTTCTGCCTGTCAGGAAGATCGGGTGACTGTCCTGCGCCGGATGAGCGGCGGCGGCACCGTGTTGCAAGGACCTGGGTGCTTCAATTACTCATTGTTTTTAAACGCAACGCATCGCTTTAGAACAGTCAAAGAAGGCTTTCGGTACGTATTGGAACGCCACAAAAAAATTGTCCAGGGATTGACCGGGCTTGAAGTCGCGCTCGAGGGGATCAGCGACCTGGCGATCGGAGCACGCAAATTCTCCGGCAATGCGCAGTACCGGAAATCCCGTGCGGTATTGATTCACGGCACGTTTCTCCTCGACTTTGATTTATCTTTGATCGCTCGCTATTTGCAGCTTCCTAGCAAGCAGCCCGCGTATCGACAGAATCGCTCGCATGTAGAGTTTCTCATGGAGCTTCCTGTGCGCTCGGCAGAGCTGTGCGAACGCTTACAAGAAAGTTGGAGTGCTCGTAGCGCTTTAGATAAAATTCCGACTGATCGTATCGAAGTACTCGTGCGAGAGCGCTATGGACGGAAGGAATGGTCGGAAAAATTTTAACGCGAGGGTAGATGAAAATAAAAATCACCGGGCGCAATGATGAACCGATGGTGCGGCGATTGTTTTGCGGGCTAGCGCCGGCAACGGTGATCAAAGGCTCAGCAGGAATGACGCTGTTTAAGCTTGTGATCGCTCTTTGTATTGTTTTGTTGTTCGGCTGTGCCGCGCCCACCTGGAATAGGGCGAACACGACCGAGGGAGAAATGCGTCGTGATCTCGAACAATGTGAGCGCGACCGAAAGGAAGTCGCAGGAGAGTCGTTCTTCCTCGAGCGCTGCATGTTCTCGAAAGGCTATAGTGAAGAATGAACACGGTTAGTCGCGATAAAGCCCATAGGCTGCCTAATCTTTCTCCGAGGTGAGCTGGCCGACGCCTAACTCGAAATGCTTCGGACAGAGATAAATGAATCTGAAGCGGCTTTCATCAAGAGATATGTTTTTGCGACCTTCATTGTTGAGTAAGCTCGTGTCCACACCATCAAGAATACCCACCTCGTGACACTCCCACCAATCGCATCGGTTCATGGCCGATCATTCTCACTTATGGTAATAGCGGATGGCAAGTTTTTTTTGCCCAATGGCAAAAAACTAAAAAAAGTCAGTCCTGCGTGGTCAAGTTGAACAATGAAAGTCGTCGCACGAAATTTGGCTCCGGGTCCGATGCCGTTGACGACGAATAGGCTCGTCATTATTTCCTGACATTTGAGCTGCGAAGGTTTGCCGGACAACGAGTGTCGGCATTATACCTTCACAGTATGCTGATGAGCCGGAGAAGCGCCGAACATGAGATGATAATTTAAGAAAATTGCTCAAATTGACATCCGGCACCTTATTTGCGGCAGTCGCTTTATGCGGGCGACATCCACGTGACAATCAAAAATTACCACAGGGTAAACATGATAAGCCTTATGTTGGCTCTGTTATTGGCGGTGGGTTGTGCAGGCAAGCACACTGAAGAACAATTAGTACGAGAGTGTCAGAACCGTGGCGGCACACCCGATATACGAGGTCCATTCAAGTGTGACATGCCTCAATTGGCCCAGCACACACCGGCGCCGTCGAGGTACAATTAGCGGACAGACGCTTGTCTTGTTTTGTATTCTCGTCTGAAAATGCGTGCCCTGTCTTCTGACTCGATTTTTCGCCGGACACCGGTAGCCTTTGAATTTGGAATTGTCCGGTCAGTTTTTAACGGTACTTCACCTGTCTTGGGCTGTTTTCAACGCGGCTTCAAATCTGGGCAGGTTGGACGTTACTACGTCAGTAATGTCATCGCCTTTGCGTGTACAATACTTAACCCACCTATCGATAAATCCTTCTTGGGCGCTGTACCAGGGCTGGTTACCGTTCTTCTCCATCAGCACCTGTTCCCCGGTATGTTCACCGAACGCATTTTGCCCACTGTAAGTCATGCAGATCGTATTCCCGACCACCGCTACCTTCTCGACCGCGAACGCCCTCGGATTGCGGCTGTTCCGCTTGGTCATGATCGCCAGCACCACGGCCCTTTTTATATCTTCGTCGGTGGATGGCTCCGGCGCATTCGACCGGTTGGCCACCACAACAAGAGCCCAAACGATAAAGAACCACGTCACTCCCGCCACCGTCAGAGTGATATAGAATGTTACGTTTTTCATGTCGATAGCAAGCGCGTGAGCACCCGGGGTTTGACTCGCGGCAGTGTGCGCGCCGCTTAGTATTAAGGCATAATGTGAAAGGAAACCAGTCAATTTGGCACTGAATTAGGTACAGCGTCCGTTGTTTAAGCTACTAATAACCCGCGTCTGGCAAACAGTCCACCGGCAGAATTTTAGCGCGCGTTTTGACGACTTCCACGGCTAAGCATCGAAGAAATGATGGCACTCGGAGGCCGCCCTAAAACAACTCAAGAAGATCTTAAACAAACTTGCGATTGAGGCACTCAAGGGGCTGAATTACAGGGAAAAATGTTGGTGGCGGTGGTAGGAGTCGAACCTACGACGCCGCGGATATGAGCCGCGTGCTCTGACCAACTGAGCTACACCGCCAAGAAGACCTAAGCTAACGAGAGGAGGGGAAAAGATCAAGCCGCGATTAGAGGGGGGAAGAAACTAAATCCCATTTCCGCCGCACCGGGTTCCGACTGACTCGGCTCTTTCCACGGTTAATTTGATAAAGAAGTTTTTCATCGACATCGAGGCATGTCAAAAAATTGCCATAAACCAAGCCTGTGTCCAAGCCGATTTTGAACGGGAGATCATAGAGCACTTTCGGTTGTGGAGTGTGCCCGAACAAGACGGTGTAGGGAAGGCGATGCGAGCTATAGATGAAAGCGTTTCGGATCCAGAAAAGCTCCTCCTCAGTTTGATCGGCTAGGGGCTTGTGCGGATGAATACCTGCGTGAACGCATAAAAACGGATCCATGACATAAAAGCGTTCCAGCTTTTTATAAAACAATAGATGCTCCGGCGGTATCGCGGACAGTGTTTCCTTAGCGGATACAGCTTCAAGCAAGCCATAGCTTGCCAATGTGGCTTTGCCACCGTTGATTAGGAACATATCGCCATGTTGACCGGCCACACCGAGATAAGAGAGGAGCATGTCTTCGTGATTACCTCTTAAGAATACAAAACTCACCTCGCGCAGTTCGCTTTGCAGCGCGATCAGATACGCAACCACCCCGGCAGAGTCGGGACCTCGATCGATATAATCGCCGAGGAAAATGAGTGAATCGCCTGAGCGAAGCGGCAAAGCTTCGACTAGACGGCGTAACTCGTCGACACACCCGTGTATATCGCCAATGACGTAGCGGCTCATGAAGAGATCCTAAGCTACTCCTTCGGATGCTGCAATGCACTGAGACGGCTGGCAAAGATCGAGCGCGCCTTGTATGATCGTCCTATGAAGATTCGCGAAATCTATTCCAGTTATCTGCTGGTTTCGGGAGTCATTTGCTTGGTTCTCGGCATCGGCAACTGGACTGTTGGCGTGATCGAGACATCGAAATACCAAGCGCTTTTGTACAAAACCGCACGCACGGGATTGGAAGAAAACTACCGCAATTTTCAACAGCTGGATCATCAGAAAAATGAAGAAGTCCTACGGCGCATCAATGAGGATCGGGAAAAATACAACGGCGCAAGAGTAAAGCTCAATTTCTTCTACGTCGTTTTAGTGGGTGGGCGAGTGTTGCTTCTAATCGGCGCGGTTCTGACTCTCGCGATGCTCGTACGGTTGATTCGTCGCGACACTCAGATGAAAATTAAACGCCTGTTGCGCTTAGCCGAAGCCGATGACGGTTGAGACCGTCTCTATTTGGACGGCTTGGATTTTTGATATTTGCGATAATCGTAGCCGGTCGCCATCGCCAGTAGAACGTCTTCCATTCCACCGCTTTTTTCTCGCCGTAAGATCAACAATCGGTCATAAAATTCTTTGAAATCTTTATAGATTCTTTGGCTGTCATCGGCCTGACGCAGATAAAAATCCTTAATGCGCGTTACGGTGAAACGCAGAGCCGAGAACCGCAACTCGTTCGGAAACGAATCCCACTCTGGAAGCGATAGAGGGCGCAAGGTTTCGTAGCCCGAGATCAAAGCCTCGAACCGGTCGATCCTGTAGCGGTCTTCGATGAAACAGAGGGCATTAACGGCAGTCGCCAAGTCGTAAATCAACTTGCCCCGGCACGCCGCCTCAAAGTCCATGATGCCCGTGAGCCGATTTCCTTTGAACTTCACGTTGTCGGGGAACAAATCACCATGAATGATCCCCTTCGGCAAATTGTTGTCGAGGTAACTTTCAAGATATGAGAATTCGTCATCCAAGACCCGCACAATGTTTTTTAAATGAGAGGGCAATTGGCGGCGCACTTCGCGATAAATGGCGACGATGCGGTTGAACCCGAAACGGTTGTCGATGCCCTTTTTGTAGCTGCGTCCGATCAAGTGTAAGTTAGCCAAAGCGTGGCCGAGCGCATTCAGCTGTGTGGAATTGAGCGACTCGACTGGCAACTCCACTCCCTCGATGTGTCGAGTGACGGTAAGGCATTTTCCCTGGAAGTCCAGGTGAAATCTGCCACTTTTCGTTTTAAGCGGTTGGACACAAGGAAAATTTTGCTTCCGCAGATGAAGCAAGAGGTCGATTTCCTGTTTTGCCTCAACTTCGCTTTTGACTTCATCGATTTTGAGAAAAAATTTTCCCCGCTTTGTTTCTATCAGGTAATGCGTATTTACCGAGCCGGTTCGCATGCCGGTAAAATTTAGTAGATCGCCAAGAGTGAATTCTTCCGCGATCTTACCGATGTCTTTTTTCGAGAGCGTCGTATAAATTGCCATTGCCTAGTATCTTTCCGTTTCCCGCCACCCTACCTGTGCACAGGCGGGCCGCTAACTCGGTCACTTATAGTAGAAAACTCATCCAAGGTCAAGATTGCGGAAAAAATATGCTGATATTTCAGTAGTTTTTGGCCGAATTGTAAAGCGTCTCATTTGCCTAACGATTGAGCACTTTGTCGGCAAATCGCTAAAGTAACTGGCGCAGCGCCGAAGCAAACCTGGTTGCTTAAACGTGCGACCTATGCGTGCGACCTATGACGGGACAGTTTTTTAGCCGCTGAATTGTGGATTTTTTTCTTGACAATAAGCGCCAGCTTTTTCTAATCTCGCCCCCAATTTCCGGGCTGCTTAATGTGTTCGGCAGGAGGAGGGGATCATGGCGTCAGGGAAGGTCAAATGGTTCAACAACGCAAAAGGTTACGGCTTTATAGAGAAAGAGGGTGGCGGTGATGTGTTTGTTCACTACAGCGCGATCAATGGAGATGGATTCAAAACCCTCAATGAAGGCGAGAATGTGGAATTTGAAATCGCCCAAAGTGATAAAGGGCCGCAAGCCGTAAACGTCGTCAAAAGGTAAAGAATTCCCCGAGCGACGCCGACCGTTCGTTGGCTTCGGGTCCACATCTTCATCCTATAGAGCTCGCCAAGAGCTGCGCAGCTGTCTCACATAAAGCAGCGTTTATTTGTTTCATCACATCAAAAGTAGTACCTTTAATTAGGGTTAGTGCCGGCATTTTATGAATGCAAATCAAGTAGGCGAGCAGAGTTACGGTCAGGATAAACTGTTGGCCGAAACCGTAGTTCTAACACGGCTCGACAAGGCCGTCGGTTGGGCACGCAAATATTCGCTCTTTCCTTATCCATTCGCTACTGCATGCTGCGCCATGGAATACATGTCGTTGTCGATGTCCCCGTACGACATCGACCGATTCGGCGCGCTGCTGCCGCGT
>DATBEY010000367.1:0-9127 GCA_036558765.1 Binatia bacterium
CGTCTGAAGTGCGGGCGGTTTGCAACGAAACCTCCGCGCCTTTCGTCAGCGCCGTTTGATCGGCCATCACACGTTTGACGATTGGAATCTTCGGCGGAATAAAGACTCTTATTTCACCCCCGGGATATTTGAGATTGACGACCCGGGCTTGAATCTCTTGAACCGTGACATCCTCGACGCGCTCGACATTAGCATTGGTCATAGTCGCGCCGCTCCTAGGATCCGATCCGAGCGGGCGATGGCCTTCTCCGGTGCCGCGCTGATCCTCGGAAAAGATGTGAACTTCCGAAGCCAGAAAGGTACCGTCGGGTTGTCTGGTCGCGGTGGTTCCGAGATACATACCCGGTTTTATGTCCGAGAGATCGACAGACACTTCGGTACGGATCACGGTGTTTTCCGTGAGGAGTGCTTTAACGTCGCCTGCCGGCGTGGACACGGTCAGTTGCTGCCCGCTAAAAGAGAGAATTTTTCCTCGCAGCGTAGTCGTGCTTTGAGCAAAGCTGGGCATCTCTGACAAAAATAAGGCAGCAGCGCAAATCAGGGCGCAAGCCCAGTGGCCTCCCTGTTTCAACGGACGAAATCCCATCAACTTTTCCTTTCGCGAGGCGACCAATGCGCTTACGTGCGTCGATCCGCGAGCGCCGATTTCTGGCTGGCGTGAACGGATTTGTTCGAATTCTCTAAGCGAAATTTCCGCAGATTCTTCAGAACTCTACAGGTTCGCATGGTACAGAGCTTGCTCTAACTACTCCCAACCGATGAAACAATCAAACACATGCCCCAGTCCGGATCAGAACTGGCATTGGCCGGAAAAAACCTGGTTCCGCGAACGCCTGAACGCGATCAAAGCTCGCGAGCAGGAGACGCGCCAGAAAATGACAACTGCTAATGCCAGAACCGAACCGGTCGACGCGAGCACGACCGCCAAAAGCGATCTGAAGAACGATTAAACGGTCGCTTTTTTGACGCTCGCATCCCCCAGCGCCGGGCACTTCGAGTCCGTCTCGTATCTCCTCCTGTGATTTTTCCGAACCCTTTTCGACTTATATCAGTTCTGACTGTTTCGCGCCTGATCCAACTTCACGGGAATTTTTAGTTAGCCCCGCAATCTCCTGCGGCTGCCGCCATTAATCCTTGCGCAGCTTTTCGTCGCGTTTCAGCACATCGGTTCGCATTTACCGCTTTGTAGCTTGCATTTTTGCCCATGCGGATGTAATCGATTTCAGATTTCAAAAATCGCGGAGGACAGTTCGATGGCGCAAGCGGCAACTGAACAAAGCTGGGATCTTGAAGCCGACGTCGTGATAATCGGGTCAGGCGCAGCCGGGCTGCCCGCGGCAATCAAAGCGGCCGATGCGGGCGCGTCGGTAATCGTAGTCGAGGCCAATTATGACATTGGCGGTCACGCGATCATCAGTGGCGGCAATGTTCCACTCGGTGGCGGCACCAGCGCCCAAAAAAAGTACGGCATTCAAGACTCGCCCGACACGGTCTTTTCCGACCTCACCGACTGGACCATCGTGCAGCCCAACGGCTGGCCGGACTATCGATACAACGACCGCGCGGTGATGCGCGCATTCGCGGATCATTGCGCGCCCACTTTCGAATTTCTCCTGGAAAACGGTGTTAAGTTCAAGGATATTCCACCGGACAATCAAGGTGGGCACAACATCGGCAACTCCGCGCCCCGGGAGAATCACGCGTTCTGGACCAAAGGGGCCGGCCCTGAAAGCCCGAACAATCGCGCGGGAACGGGAGTCATTCGTCCATTGGAAAATAGCGCGCGGGCGAAGGGTGTGCGGTTTCTACTGAGCTACAAAATGGCGTCGATCAATCGGGAAGGGGACAAAACCGGCAGAGTGGTGGGGATCACGGCGCAATACAATCCTCGTATTATGCCCGGGCAAGTGGCGCCGTTAAAAAGTTTTCGTTCCGACGGCAATATCGAAAGCACCAAACCGGAGATGAAGATTCGTGCCAAAAGAGCCGTCATCGTCGCCACTGGTGGCATGACCAGTAATGTAAATTTTCGCCGGATGTTTGATCCGAGATTAACCGACGTGCTCACCGTGGCCGGTGAGCCCTACAGCTACCAGGATGCCAGCGGCGAACTCGCCGCTACGGCCATCGGCGCTTCGCTTTGGGGTTTTGCCAATCAGACGCTGGAAAATGGCGATAACATCCGCACTCAACGAGTGCTCGCGACGAAGTGGAACTACATGACCTGGGAGCTGGAAAATCCGATATTTCCTTTGGTGCGCTCGACCGGGTTGAACGTCAAGGATTGGCATGACTTGATCCTGGTCAATCAAGTGGGGAAGAGGTTCTTCGACGAGACCAAAGGTGATTATCCGCACGGCAACGTTTACAATGACATTAATCCCTATACGCCCAACGACTATCGGAACTGTGAGCGGATCGATTATCATCCCAACAAGTACAACTTTTTTAATGCCGCCGTGGCAATGAACGACTATTCCGAGCCGCCGGACTATTCAGCGGGTCCGGTTTGGGCGATCTTCGATAACGAGGCGGTAAAGCGCGAGGGTTGGAAGGTAACGCCGCCCTACGTCGACCCCGATGGTTTTTTCTTCGCTGCCAACACTCTGACGGAGCTCGCTGCCGCAATCAAGAATGAGTATCAGGCGAAGGCGATGCGGGGAGAAATACTGCAGGCCACGGTGGAGCGCTACAATTCATTTGTCGATTCGGGCAAGGACCACGACTTCGGCAAACCGTCGCCGAAATACAAGCTCCAGGTGCCCCCGTTCTATGCCGCTTGGGCGACTCCCAATGTCCATGACACGCGTTCAGGCTTGAGAATCAATGCAAAATGCCAAGTGATGGATATGGAAGGACAGATCATTCCCGGCCTATATTGCGCCGGCGAATCAGCCGGCGGCTTCAATCAGCACGGGCTTGGACGTTGCACGACGCAGGGTTTCATTGCCGGGACAAACGCGGCAGAGGAGCGCGTCCCGAAATAACCGGCGGTGCAGCGATTTCTGGATTTACGTTATCGATAGAGCGCCTCGATAAAATTGCTGGCCTGGAGCTGGCGAACGAATCGGTCGTCGAAAAACTTATTGGGATCGAGATCCTTTGCCTTGGGATTGCGTTCGCTAAGTTCTTCCAGAACCGATCTCAGCGCGTCCGCGGTGGTCAGCGGCACCTTCATCATATACTTCGCGATCTGGACGTCGTACGACTCAGCGAGCAACTCGGGGTCGTCGGTGCGTAGGTATTTAGAAAGCACCTTGGTCGCGAACACGCGATCTTTTTTCATCAATGCGATCGCTTCGATTTCTGCCGACAGAAATCGCCGTACGAGATCCGGATCGTTGCGAATAATTTCTCCGCGTGTCGACACGCCGGTCGAAGCATAAGGAATGTTGAGAGTTGGAATATGCAAGAACAGACGATTGCCGAGCTTGAGCGCTCTGCCGGTCGCCGGGTAACCGAAGACGGCGCCTTGCACCCGGTTGCCCTGCAGGGCGCCGACGATCCAATCGCCTGCGCCGATCTCCACGATATGCACGTCTTTTCCGGGTTCCAACCCGAAATGCTTCGCCGCGATACGTGCGCCGGTATGAAGCGAGGTTCCGAAGCGGCTGATGCCAATACTTTTGCCGCGCAGTTGCTCGACCTTCTCGATCTCCGGGCGAACCACAAGGTTCAGCACCAATGTGCCGACCATGGTGGCGACGATCTTCAAATCGGCTCCGCCCACAGCGGCTCCCGTTGTTGTGCCGCCGGCAATCTGGACGAATGAAACTTCGCTGGCGATGAGCGCGTTGGTTCCCTGTACCCCGCTCGGCGTCGCGATCACCTCGACCTGCAGCCCATACTTCTTGAAAAGACCCGCCTCATGGGCTGCCCACGGCGGCACCATGGACCCTGATATAGACGTAATCGCCGCGCGAATTCTCCGTAGGGAACTCTCCGCGCCAAAAACCGGCGCGGTTATCAGAAGGGCGGTGATTAGCCAGGGCAGAAGCAGCGGATTTGATTTCATTGTTGAGCCTCCGACGACAATCGATCATGCGACAGATAGCCGAAGCGCTGGGAGCGCGTCAAACCTGCTGCGTTGACGTGCTCTGTTCCGGCGTTTGGTAGAAAATGAGCTCCGACGTGGCTAAACTTTCTCAGAGTGCTTGGCTTTAGTTCTTACCCGTGACGAGATCATAGTGACAAACTCGAAAAAACCGTCGGAGCTCAACGGCTATCTGCAACGACACGTGCGGGTTTTGCTCCACAGTTTTCATCATTGGACGGGAAAAAATTTGATTCACCAAGATCTGCCTGGTAACGAGCAGGCGCGCGAGCTGTTCTATGCACCATTTGTCGTCCTATCTCATGATTCGGCGAGCGATCCGCTTCTGAATTACGCAAATGAGGCGGGTTTGCGTCTTTTCGAGGTCAATTGGAAAGAGCTGACCGCCTTGCCATCTCGGTTCACGGCGGAAACTATACACCGCGACGAAAGAGCGCGATTGCTCCAGCGTGTAGCGGAACACGGCTATATCGATGATTACAGCGGCGTACGGATTTCCCGAGGCGGACGACGGTTTTTGATCGAGCAAGCAACGGTTTGGCAGGTGCGAGATGAGCAGGGTGCACCTTACGGGCAAGCGGCGACTTTCAGCCGGTGGCGCTTCCTCGATTAGTTTTGTTCCAGCGGTGTATTGCCGGCCGGTCCAACGATCGGATCAGTCCTTGATTCACCCGATTGAAAAAGCATCAGCACTGGGTTGGGCTCGCGCCGCCGTTGTGGAATAGGCTGTACCGGAATACAATAAGCGACGCGTTTAGCTCGAATTCCTCGTGGAAGCGATCGTTCAATGCCGCATGCAAAATCATTGAGAGCCATCGGTCAATCCTTGGAAGCATTGGGAGTCGTCGCGTTCGTTATGCAGAAGGATGGCCGAAATTACATCATCCGCGCCGATTCTTTACCTCCTCTTACGGATCTTGCAGAGAACAAGAGTCTTTCTGAGAAAATTTGGAATTTACCCAGTATGGCTAAAAGAGCCAGCGCGCTTATCAAGGAAAACGGTTTGTTGAGTTTTCTGCCTACCCATATTTCATCGCTCGACGCGCAGGGGCGAAAAAAACGCCGCAAGCGCCAGTCAGCGCAGGCGACCGGCACGATGAAGCTATCGCAACTATTGCGAACCGTCGGTCGGCACCTCGACCGGTTAGAGCCTCACGCATTTACGATCTCATGGTCAGCGAAGGGCGCGACGATTCATTATGAACTGGCCGATGGCCAAAAGATTAGCGAGACATTGAGTATGGAGAAAGTCCGTGAGCTCACATTGCGAATGCGATTTCAGCGCACCCGCCGGAGATAATGAACCCAATCCGGTTCACTGGATCATGAGATAAAGTGTTTGAGCCGAGTTTACGATCCACCGTTTGATGTAATTGCTTACGATGACAATCCGGTTCCGTCCAAGCGTTGCAACCGCCGTGTTTCGAGCGGCTGTCATTTACTGCTCGCTGTTTTTGTCCGGCTGTTCGCAAAGCGTAACGCTTTATTCGGTTGACGGCGAATCATGGCAGGGAAAGTGGCGGCACGCGCGCGACGAAACCGGTCTTATGCAGATTAGCGGCTCCGGCGGAGAAATACTTTTAGGAACTTTCAAGCCAGTGTCACGGCAAGCTTTTTTTGAGCGGTATGAAAAAACATTCGGGACGGGAGCGATTGCGGCAGATGGTCCGGATGTATCTGCGTTCGGCAACGCTTTCGCGGGAATGCTCGGGGGCTCGAATAGTCTGGTCGACGTCGCTTACGGAGAAAACTTCAATCCGGCTTCCGGCAAGTCAACCCAGATGGTATCAGGGCCGCTGTTTTACTGGACTGCCAATCTTCAAGGCGACAGAAAAACCACGATGGACTGTTTTTTGATCGGCTCGGCATACACGGGCCATGGTCTGGGCCGCTGCAAAGGCGCAACGGGCAAAGATTACACAGTGGAGTTCTAGACTATCATTTCGTTCGGTTGCGCAGGCGCCAATCGCGACACGACAACATTCCCGAAATTCCACAGACTCGGCGATGAGAAAAAGCGGTAGAGAGGATTTAGCGCATCGGATTCAGGTAATCTTTCGCCAATCCCGTTCGGTCAGCGGCAGCCGACAACGTTGCGCACGCCCTGTGGATCGAGATGCCAAGAGCTTCTGAACACGGCTGAGCGTCGCTCGAACTTGCGCCATCGAGCAGTTCTTTTTTTTCTGCAGCTGCATGAGTCCGTTATAGCTTTTGCGTAAGGCACTCTCGGACAATTTCGTCCCTGACTCCGTGACCGCAGATTTGAATTGCGCGAAAGTAAAAGCTTCGCTCGGGTCACTCCGGACGAGCGACGATTTGGCAGGTGGTTTGAGATTACTTCTGGGGAAGGAGTTGGCCAATGTATCGATGCGATCCACGGTCAAGCTCGTTGCATTTTGACTGCTATGCGCCTTGAGACGATTGTCGATCCATGATCGGCCTCTTCGTAAAGCGCACGCAACGGCTTCACTTTCGCTCATCACCCGAAGCGGAAAGCGGACGAACTCCGATTCGCGCTCGGGCCCGGTTGGCCAGCTGATATCTGCTTGAGGTGCCCACGAGTTTGTCGCCGCATCGAAACTTGGGAACGCCATGATCACATGTTTCCGATAGGAACGACTCCACATGATTTACTCCTCTCCGCTCGAGAGATGTAAAAGAGCTATGTTAAGTGAGCTGCGGGTGCTGGCTAGACCCGGTAAAGGTCATCAGGTTGATTGTTGCAGGTTCACAGGAGAAAACAAGGTGTGCGAAAAAAAACTTCGAAATGACGAAAGAAAGACCCGTCCCATTGCCGAGACAAGTGGGACGGGCCAGATACAATCAATAACTATTTAGCGGTTACCTGCGATTCCATGGCCGATAGTGGTAATCCCGGTACCCTCGGTTATATCCCCAATCCCGGCTGTCGGCCCAAACTTCCCGCCGTTCGCGAGCAATCGCCGCTCGATCTCGAGCAATCTCGCGGGCGCCGGCGCCGCGACGGAGATCGTAACGCAATTCCTGTCTCGTCCTATCGAGATCTTTGCGATCTTTATCGTGATACCATGCCGCCGATGCTGGTGCAGCAAGTCCGACTAAGCCGGTGATCAATGCGAACCCAGCAATGAGATTTTTAGCAGATTTCATCGGTTTACCTCCCTTTCTGACCGTTTGACGTTCTGAAGCTCGAAACGTTTCACGGGCCTTGTATGAGACTCTCGGCTAATTTCGCCCCACGTACAATGCAGTTAGTCATCCCATGTTATGACGCGAATCTCATCTCCATCTTTATGGAGGTCGCCGGGAGGTCACCTAGCGATCGGTCTTGTTGCACCGCCAAAGTTCGGTATGATGTAAAGCGCACCTCACTATGAAAGACCTCATTCAGAAGCTGGGTCCGATTGTTCTCGGTAGTGCAACCGTGGTTGCCAATCTCCGCAAATTACTCGCGGAAACGCGCTCAACGGGTGGCTCGGAGGCGCGTATTGAGGCGGTTGAAAACGCTTTGCAAATACAGTCCACCCTCAATGAAAGCCTCGATCTGCAGGTCCGTCTCATTCAGGAATTATTAAAGAAAACGCAGAAACGGCTGCAAATCGTCACTGTTGCGCTGATCGCAGCCGGAACACTCGCAGCTCTTGCGCTTGCAATCGCGGTGATGAAGTAGCCGCCCACCTCGAATTTTCTTTTCAGACGATTTCGATTCCGTTCTGACGTACCATGCCGATTCTTCGCTTAGACAACGTTTCTCTGGCTTATGGCTACTTGCCGCTACTCTCGCACGTCGAGTTTCAAGTCGATCTTGGCGAACGAGTTTGCGTCGTAGGTCGGAACGGCGCCGGAAAAACCACGCTTTTTCGTGTCGTTACAGGAAGCGCTAGCGCCGATGAAGGTGAGATCTGGCGCGCTGATTGTCTGCGCGTTGCTCACCTGGAACAGGAAGTGCCGCCCGATACGGAACAGACTGTTTTCGAGGTTGTCGCGGCTGGCATCGGCGAGTTGGGCTCGCTTCTCACGCGATACCACAGCCTGGTTCAGGACACCGTGATCGCGGAGCGCCAGTCGCTTGATGAAATGGCGCGCCTTCAGGCGCGCATTGAAAGCCTCGGCGGCTGGAACGTAAACCAGAAAGTGGAAACCATTCTCACCCGCTTGAGCCTGCCCGAGCATCTCAGACTTTCAGATTGTTCCGGCGGAACCCGGCGCCAGGTGATGCTCGCCCGTGCACTGGTCAGCGATCCCGACCTCCTCTTGCTCGATGAGCCGACCAATCATCTCGACATCACTGCCATCACTTGGCTCGAGAAATATCTGCAGAACTATCGCGGCGCGCTGATGTTTATCACACACGACCGCACGTTCGTGCGCCGGCTGGCAACACGCATCGTCGAGTTGGATCGCGGCAAACTGCTTTCCTTTCCCGGTGATTTTGATGCCTATGTGCGGAAAAAGGACGAGTTGCTCGAGATCGAAGAGCGAGCTCAGGCGAAATTCGACAAGCAGCTCGCCGAGGAAGAAGCCTGGATTCGCCGGGGCATCAAAGCGCGGCGAACGCGCAACGAAGGAAGGGTCAAAGCGCTGCAACTCATGCGGCGTGAAAAGGCGGAGCGGCTGGCAGCTCAGGAAAAGGCGCGCTTCGGGATCGATTCCGGCGGCCTTTCCGGCAAGCTTGTGGTCGACGTCCGCGGCGTGAGTTTCAGCTTTGGGGGCAACCTCATCATTCGCGATCTTTCCACCCGGATTTTGCGCGGAGATCGGGTCGGAATTATCGGGCCCAACGGTTCCGGCAAAAGCACGCTTCTGCGGCTCGTCCTCGGAGAATTGCAGCCTCACCGTGGCGAAATCGTGCTCGGCACGCAACTGCAAGTCGCCTATTTTGATCAGCACCGCCGGACTCTGGACCCAAATAAAACCGTGCGGGAAAACCTCAGCGACTCGGACTATGTGAGCGTTAGAGGTCGCTCACGCCACGTGATCGGCTATCTAAAGGATTTTCTCTTTCCTGCAGCACGAGTCGATTCACCGGTCAAGGCGCTTTCCGGCGGCGAGCGTAATCGCTTGCTGCTCGCTAAAATCTTTACCCAATCGGCG
>DATBEY010000368.1:0-2111 GCA_036558765.1 Binatia bacterium
GCGAAGCCGGCCCGATAAAGATCCAGTGATTTTTCCAGATACGGCGAGGTCAAAGCCGCCTGTTGGGTTGCCTCAGTGCCGTTCAATTTCGCCCAGCTCTGTTCCCATTGATTCTTTGCGTTTCGTCCCATCAAGGCGCGAATTTCGGCGCGCTGAGCCGGGGAAAGCTCTTGGTTATGCAGCGCCCGCTCCACGGCTTGATCCGAGCTTACGAGATCGCCCAAACGTTGGAAGATCGTCGCGAGAAATGTATTCGCCTCGACATCGCTTTCATCGTACTCTCGCACCCCAAGCCAGGTCACTTTTGCGCCCTGCCAATCCTTGCATCGAAATTGCGCATTACCGATGAGCCGAAGGCCGGCAATGCGCCAGGCAAAACCATCCACCTCGCTGGCTAAAAGCTGGAGATTGCCGCAGCTATTCCCGGCTTCTGCCCGTTCGACTTCCTCACGGAAATCGAACGGAACCACTAACACTTTGGTAGGATCGGCGGGTTTTAGACCTGGTAATAAATGATAGACAGGGCTATCGGGATTTTGTGCATCCAAAGTAACCCTGAGCGCGGCGGCCAGGATATCCACCGCACCGCCCGGGTCACGCGGGTCGTACGACAGATACCGATCTGTTTTCAAATCGAATGGCACGTCAGTTTCCGCAGCTTGATTCTCTGGCGGTTTGCTGTCTCGAGCTTTGATGAGAAATGTCCGTTTGTCGCGGAGCGCATGACGAATACCCAATTCGTAAAATACGTTGGCATTATGGATCGAAATGTCCGCTATCACGAGATCGGCAATCAGCAACTGCTCGAACATATCCGTGCGGATGTTTCCCTGCTGTATGAATTGTCCGGTGGTGCCGCCGGTCAGGCCGGCCTGCTCCATCGCGGGACGAATGAGCTCGGTTTCGATGCGGTCGAAATCGATTCCTTCCTTGGTGCCGAAGGGACGCACGATAAAAGAATTGAACATTTCGCCGGCTCTCTCGAAGTATTTTGTTGAGTTTCAGGGCTCGTAGTTTAATCCGCCGCTAGAATAGCATCTTTTACGGCCAACGGTCATGGCTCACGAAGCTCAGGCACAGCCAGATCGGAAAGTTCTGATACAGGCCGGATATCAGCGAGTGCGAATCGACTTGACGTAATTCGAATCACACAGTTATAAGCGATCGTGGATTCATTCAACACATTTCCGTGCCGGCTTTCTGCGGTTGCAACGGAGGAAAACATGCGCGCGAACCCTATCGATATCACCCGTCGGCGATTTCTGCTGAAAAGCGCCGCCCTCGGCGCTGGCGTTATGACCTTCACGGTGCCTGGGGCCAGCGTTGCCGCTTCGCGCGATCGCATTGTGGTCTTTCAAGGGGTCGGTTTGGATTCGCTCCATCCTTACGCTTACAGCGGCGGCGGCATCAGCGGAATTTGGCAGCACGTCATCGAGCCGCTAATCGAAATGGATTTTTCGCGCAAGGAATATGTCGGCGTCCTGGCAGAGTCGTGGGATTTTCAAGGCCGGAAGTGGACTTTTCACCTGAGGAAGAACGTTCGCTTCCACGATGGCTCGCCGCTGACTTCGAAGGATGTCTTATTTTCGATCGACCGCATGACGCATGATCGAAAGAGTATGCAAGCCTCCAATTTCGCAGAGGTGACTGGCATCGAAGCTCCGGACGATTACACCGTGGTCATCACGACAAAACAGCCCAACGCGGTTTTGCTCGAACGATTGAATAACCGCTTTATCATCAGCCAATCGGCAACGGAAAAAAATTCTAACGAGCTCGACAATTACAAAATTGGCACCGGGCCTTACAAGCTAGTGAGCTGGCAGCGCGCAGGAAATCTCGTGCTCGCGCGCAACGACTCGTACTGGGGCGGGAAACCGGAGATCGGCGAGGTCTTGTTCAAAACCGTGAAGGAAGAAGCGGCGCGCGTCGCTGGCCTGCTCGCCGGTCAGGCGGATGTCGTCAGCAATCTGCCGATTGAAGAAATCGATCGGGTGCAAAAAAGTGCGCGCGCACGGGTGGAAAAGGTTCCGGGTTATCGCATGTACTTCTTGGTCATGAACGTTAACCACAAACCGTTCGACAACAAACTCGTGCGGCAAGCGTTTAGC
>DATBEY010000369.1:0-4075 GCA_036558765.1 Binatia bacterium
AAAGCCGGCGCTCGCGCGCGGCGAGCTTCGGTGCGTCGGTGCGACCACGTTGGATGAGTACCGTAAGCGCGTCGAAAAGGATCCGGCGCTCGAACGGCGCTTCCAGCAGGTTTATGTCCGCGAGCCATCGGTGGAGGATACGATCGCCATCCTGCGCGGTTTGAAGGAGCGCTACGAGGTGCATCATGGCGTCCGCATTACAGATGGCGCGATTATCAGCGCCGCGACACTTTCCCACCGTTACATTAGCGACCGTTTTTTGCCAGATAAAGCCATCGATTTGATCGACGAGGCAGCGTCGCGTTTGCGAATCGAGATCGACAGCATGCCGATCGAAATCGATGAAGTCGAGCGAAAAATTCTCCAGTTCGAAATCGAGCGCCAGGCGCTCAAGCGCGAGGAAGACAAGGCGTCGCGCGACCGTCTCGCGCAACTGGAGCGTGAGATCGAGAACCTGCGCGAGACCTCAAGCGCTCTCAAAGCGCACTGGCAAAACGAGAAAGAGTCGATTCAACGAATCCGCTCGCTGAAGGAGAAGATCGAGTCGACGAAGGTCGAAGAGCAGCAGGCTGAGCGACGCGGCGATCTAAACCGCGCAGCGGAGCTCCGCTATGGCACTCTGACCCAGCTGCAGAAGGAACTGGAGGAGGCAAATCAGAAACTCGCCGAGCTGCAGAAAAACCAGAAGATGCTGAAGGAAGAGGTGGATGCCGAAGACGTGGCGGAAGTCGTGGCCAAATGGACGGGAATTCCGGTCTCCAAAATGCTCGAGGGTGAGCTCCAGAAACTGCTCAAAATGGAAGATCGCCTGAAGATCCGCGTGATCGGCCAGGATAGCGCCATCCATGCGGTGGCAAACGCGGTGCGACGGGCGCGCGCTGGATTGCAGGACCAGAACCGACCCATTGGCTCGTTTATTTTTCTCGGTCCCACCGGCGTCGGAAAAACCGAGCTTTGCCGGGCCTTGGCGGAGTTCTTGTTCGACGATGAACAGGCGATGGTTCGGTTGGATATGTCCGAGTTCATGGAAAAGCACTCGGTATCGCGTTTGATCGGCGCCCCTCCGGGTTACGTCGGTTACGAGGAAGGCGGCTATCTGACCGAAGCGGTGCGCCGCCGGCCTTACTCGGTCGTGCTCTTCGATGAGATCGAAAAAGCGCATCCCGACGTTTTCAACGCGCTGTTGCAGATTCTCGAAGATGGCCGCATGACCGATGGCCAAGGCCGCACGGTCGATTTTAAAAACACAGTCATCATTATGACCTCAAACCTCGGCAGCCAGTACATTCTCGATCTCGGTGCTAGCAATCGCCGAGAAATGGAGCAACGGGTCAATGCCGCTCTGCGCGAAGCCTTTAAACCGGAATTCTTGAACCGTGTGGATGAAATCATCGTGTTCAACAATCTCGGCCGCGAGCAAATAAAATCGATCGTCGACATTCAGCTCAATCGGTTGCGCCAAAATCTCGCAGCTCGAAAAATGTCGTTGGAGATTAGCGAGCGGGCGAAAGCGTTGTTGGCGGACAAAGGCTACGATCCGGTTTACGGCGCTCGTCCTCTGAAGCGCACGATTCAGCGATTGATTCAGGACCCACTGGCGGTTAAGATTCTCGCTGGAGAATTCAAAGAGGGCGATCAGGTGCATGTCGATGCCGCCGGCGAGGAGTTTACGTTTGAGCGTGGCGATGGCGCAGCGTCCGATCACAGCTTCGAGCAACCGACGTTGCATTGATCGCGGCCCAGACCGGTGCGCCCAATCCGAAGACTTTTCTAAGTAGCGTTGGCCTTAAGCAAGAGGGGGTAGTCCAGTTCGGTGCCCCCTCTTTTTTTGCATTCGGACGGTCCGGCTTCATCCGAGTCATTTCGGCCCTAAATCGTCAACCCGAGTTATCCTGCGGTGCGCCTTGGCATGATGGAAACAGCGAAGGTAACTTCGTCGAATCAAAGACGGCTCAAGCTGATTTTATTGAATGTTTGCGTCGGTCAATTCATCGTCGGCCTCGACCAGCGGGCGCTCCTTGTCGCCTTGCCCACGCTCACCGAAACCTTCAACACCAGCCTGACGACTATTCAATGGGTGCTGTTGATTTATGACTTACTCTTGATCGGCACCGTGATCACGGTCGGCCGCTTGGGTGACCTCTTCGGGCGAAGGCGATTCTATGCGGGCGGTTTTTTGATCTTCGTCTTGAGCTCCGCGCTGTGCGGCGCCTCTCAAAACGCGTGGCAGATTATTTTGTGTCGCGGCTTGCAGGCGGTCGGCGGCGCGATGATTTCCGCCAATGGCCGGGCGATTGCCTCGATCGCATTTCCCTCGCAACAGCGGGGTCAAGCAATGGGATTTGCTTCCATGGCGTTTCACGTCGGCTTTCTCACGGGTCCGACTCTCGGCGGTTTTTTGATCGATACGGTCGGCTGGCGCTGGATTTTTTATCTCAATCTGCCGGTAGGTTTCTGGGGCGCCTACCTCGCATGGAAACTGCTTGAGGAAAGCAGAGCAGAGGCGAAAGGAATCTCGGTCGATTTTCCGGGAGCCATCTTGCTCATGCTCACCTGCAGCCTGTTCATCTATGCCATGAATCAAATGCCTCATTTTGGTTGGACTCATCCCCAGGTGACCGCATGCCTCGGCTTGGCGGCTCTGGCATTCGGGCTATTTATTTATGTCGAGCTGAAATCGTCCATGCCGATCTTGAGCTTTTCATTGTTTCGCATTCGCCTGTTCACGGCATCAATGTTCAGTTTGTTTTTCATCACCTCGACACAATCGGCGATCAGCTTTTTAATGCCGTTCTATCTGCAGGATGTTCTCCATTTCTCGCCCACTCACATGGGCTGGATTATCATCGCTAATTCTGCCGTGATCGTCATGGTCGCGCCTATTGCGGGTTGGCTCTCGGACCGGATGGGTTCCCGCCTGCTCTGCACCATCGGCTCTAGTGTGATCGTCATCGGTCAATTTTTTATTGCGTCGCTCGGCGTTGACTCGTCCGTGCCACGAATTTTATTTCCCCTGCTTCTGATCGGGCTCGGTTGGGCTCTTTTCAACTCACCGAATCAGAGCGCCATCCTCGGTTCGGTGCCCCACGACAAGGTCGGCACCGCATCCGGCATGAACACGACCACCGCCCGGACCGGCGGCGCGATGGGGGTCGCTCTTTCGGCCACTTTGTTCACCTACGGACTCGCTGCTGCGGGGCTGTCCCGCGCCGAAGTCGAATCGCCGCAAACCTGGGGCAACGTACCGGACGTTTTTGTTCACTCCTTCAACCACACGATTCACATCGTCAATTTCTTCACGATTCTTTCGGTGTTCTTTTCGGCGGTGCGAGGCTCGCGCCAAGAATGATTGCGAGGTCTACTGCTTTGACCGAAATTCTATGCGGCTGGCAGTCACCGCAATATTTTTTCTATCCGGCTTCGTTCCTAGCCGTGAAAACCCCAATCCGCCATTCCTCCGCCGTTCAAGCCGCAGCGCCACTCCAGCTTCTCGCGTTTGACAGAAAACTCGTCCGTGCCATAGAGTCTGGCAAATCGATTTGCATCTTTGCCAACTGATGAATTTCACCAAGTGTAAACTGCCGATTTTCCTATGCGCTTTTTTGCTCGCAGGCGCCTCCGCGACGAGAACTTTTTCCGCCGTTGTTCCAGCCGCCGAAGAGATCTGGCGCTCGCTCGAAAAGCTCAGTCCGGATGAACGCACCAGAAGAGTGATCGAAGGGGCGAAAAAAGAAGGCGAGATGCTCTGGTATACCAACTCGGGGATCGAAAACGCGACTCGCTATATTCACGCTTTCAAGAAAAATTTTCCGTTCATTAACGCGCAGGTCTGGCGCGCTAAGACACGGCAAGTCACCCAGCGCGTGATCTCCGAGGCGAATGCCGGCAGATATCTGGTGGACGTCATCAAGCCTTCCACCGATCTTCTACCGCCGCTCCTCGATAAAAATCTGCTCGGCCGGTACGAGACGCCGGTACGATCGATCTATCCGGCTCACGCAAAATCGCCCTATTACACCAGCATGAACTATGCGTTCCGCGTTTTCGGTTTCAACTCGCGCAAGCTCAATCGCAA
>DATBEY010000370.1:0-5909 GCA_036558765.1 Binatia bacterium
GGACGGGTTTTGACCGAGAGAGAAGTACTAACGCTATCTTCTGACAATGGTCAGCGTTGCGCTCTTGTTTACGCCGGCATAAGAGACGGTGATGCCGACATTGGTTTTCTGCTTCGTCGCAGTCGTTACGATCGTGAAGACTTTCGATACGGCGCCGGCCGGAATCAAAACAGTTGCCGGAACTTTCGCCCGGTTCGAGTTGCTGCTCGTAAGGTTCACGACGATTCCCCCCGCCGGCGCGGCCTTGTTGAGAGTTACTGTGCCAGTGGCGGTCGAGCCCCCTACAATAGTCGAGGGACTGAGCGTCAACGACAATAATGCTGCAGGCACCGGAGGGTTGACTGTCAGGGTCGCTGATTTGCTCGCTCCAGAATAAGTAGCCGTAATATTTCCGGCGGTCGTGGTCGTCACTGTTGTTGTGGTGATGGTGAAACTGGCCGATGAGGAATTCGCCGGAATCGTGATCGAGCTCGGAACAGACGCTGCCGGGTTGGCACTCGAGAGGCTAACGAGTGCGCCCGCCGACGGTGCCGGTCCGGTAAGATTCACAGTTCCGGTGACGCTTTGTCCGCCGGTGATAATTGACGGATTCAAGCCCACTGAATTCAAGTTCGGCTGCGATGTCTGCGCCGGGTTGTAGCCCAATTGAATCACTTCAAAATCGCTGGCAGAAACGTTGGCGAAGGCGGGGTTGAGAATATCGTTGTTCCAGCGCGTATCGTAGGTGCCGGTGATGTAAATGTCGGAGCCATTGTCCGCAACGATCAGACCGTATTTTTGCATCGCGCGAAAAATCTTTTGCACGTTCGGATCGCTGGTCCGCTGGGTGATATCGACGCTCGCCTTCAGCCGGAGACGGGCTCCCATCGGAAGCGCGCCGGCCGTGGAACCGGCGCGGTGCGACGCGGGATAAACGTAGCCGTTGGTTGCCCGCACCGTCACGCGAAGAGCATGGCGGATTTCGGCATTGGGATCATAAACTTCATCGTAGCGTACGAGCCCCGGAAGAATCGCCAGACCAGCCGCATCCGCCGATGTCCAACCGTCCGGCCGACGGCTGTTCGTATTCATGTCAAAGAATGCACCTGAACCGGCAAACCATTTTCCTTGAGTTGTGTTGTAGAAGACGTTGTAGAGCTCGTAAAGATAGTTGCGATCTTTGTCGACGATCAACAAATGACGATCCTCGCTGCTACGCAGATCGACGTTTCCGGGATCGCCGCCTTCTATCCAGTAGGGTTGTGTAATCGCTTCGGACGGAATCGGGTAAAGAGGAAAACTCGTGTTGGTGGAGTGATCGACGCCGTCGCTTTCATCGGCGTAATCAAATTGCACGGCTTTCAGATCCGCGTTCGTTACGCTTGTCACCACCGCATAGGGCATTCCGTAGATGGCATACCCTGATCCGGCATTGCCGCCGAAATCCGGATGAAGCCGGCGCGTGCCGCCGTTGTTTATGAAGCTAATGAAACTCGCCGAATTCGAATCGACCGGCCAACTGCTAATATCGAGATTCCACCAGTTATCCGCGGGAAAAAGCGGTAGCGGCTGTGGTAATGCGCCACCGCGAGCCGCATTCATTGCCCAGGCGATTGATAGAGAACTCGTCTGAAACGCCAGCAAAGTCACGATCGCGACTAGTGACGGTAATCGCCTCGCCAAACGATGAAAATTGCGTTTAAACATGCATGCCTCCGGATGTGGAAATTAAGTCTCCGGAGACGGCGCAAGCGTTATGCCAGTAGCAGTTGTCGATGATTTCACATGCGAACTCCCAGATGCTCCCCGGGGCTCGGAAGCTCCGCGCAATAGTGCGCTAAGAGCAGAAATCAGCAAATCGCTAGAACGAAAATTCCGAACGCGCGCTCGTGATGGAATGCAACGAAGTGAATGAGCCGCAAGTGGAAAAATCGATCGTGTTAATTCAGAGTTTCCTGTCGAATGGCAAGATCTTCGGCACCGGAAAACGCGAATCGCTCTAGGGCATTCGTATCGAGCTCGATGCCCAGACCCGGCGCCTCCGGCGGAAGCAAGTAACCGTTTTGCACTTTGAAGGGCTCGCGTAACAGTTCTTCGCGCAGCGGATTATACGTGTAGTCGAGCTCCATTACGATACAGTCTTCGAGCGCTGCCGAGAGATGCACACTCGCGGCAAGCGCTACACCGTCGCCCCAGGTATGGAACGACACTGGAACTTTGTGGGTCGATGCCAGCGCGGTGATTTTTCTTATTTCGGAGATACCGCCGGCGCGCGCCACATCGGGCTGAATGAAATCGACGGCGCCGCGGACGATAAAATTTTCGAAGGCGTAGCGAGTATGCAAGTTTTCGCCGACGGCAATCGGGGTTCTGCCTCTCTCACGCAAAATCGCGTGGCCTTCGATGTCTTCGATAAAAAGCGGCTCTTCGAGCCAATAGGCACCGCAGTCTGCGAAGGCATCGGCAGCTTTGAGTGCGACATCGATACTGTAGCCCTGGTTGGCGTCAGTCATGACGGTGAAGTTTTTGCCCAACTCGTCACGCACCGCACGTACGATGCGGATATCGTCATCGAGATCGAAGCCGACTTTGATCTTGACCCCGTGAAAACCCTGCTCGGCGAAAGCGCACGCCCGCCGCGCTACTTTGGCCGGCTCTTCGGGATAGAGCGCGGTGGCATAAACCGGAACTTTGTCGCGAGATTTGCCGCCAAGAAGCTGATAAATAGGAAGTCCGCGTGCTTTCCCGAGTATGTCCCACAACGCGATATCGACGCCGCTCAAAGCAACGACGCCGATGCCGCGGCTGCCGAATTCCTTGTGGCCGCCGCGTATGTAGGCTTTGTCCCAGATCGCCTCGATATCAGTGGGATCCATGCCTACGATCAGCGGCTTGATCACTTTGGCAACGATCAGTTCGATAAGCTCGCCGTTACCGGATGCCGAGCCGATGCCCGAAATACCTTCGTCGGTCTCGACACGCACCAAGGTCGTCGAGCGCACGTTGCGTACACCGGAACGGCTAAAGACTTGCCCTTCCGTCGGAATCGGCGCGCGCAAGCGAATCGTCTGAACGTCGATAATTTTCATCGGAGTTCACTTCATCTCCCAGAATTGCCCCTCGACGACTTCGCCGTCCACCACAATGAAATCAATTTCTTCGTCCAATCTCTTGTTTCCTTCGGCATCGACCCGCACCACTTTCGGCTTATTGCCTTTTTTTGCATTGACCCGAAACAACGCCAGCGGCACGTCACCGGTGCTGGCAAAATAATAATAATGATTCTCCGGCAGCATGATGCCTTCGCCTTTGTTGAGCACGGTGGGTTGGTGTTCCTTGTTGTAGAAAGTCGCCTGTCCGTCCATCACAACGAAAATATGATCTTCGCCGGGGTGTGTGTGGAGTTTATTTTTTCTCCCGGGAATGTAGTAGTTGAGGCCGACGGTCATGTGATCGGTTTGCGCAAGAGGAATATGACTGCGCCCGCCCGTGATATGGGGTGTTCTCAGTTTAAAGGTCGTCGCTTCCATTTTTATCGTTCCTCCTGACGATTCCGTATATCGCAGAGCCGAAATCTTGAAAAGAGCCGTAAGCCTGGTCTATTTTTGCTCTGGTCAGATGTTTTGAATGGGCTGAACTGGTCGAATGATTTGAATGCGGCAAAACGGTAACGTAAGGAGAAAAAAGTGGCTCACATCGGCCTTGCCTGGGTAAATCCCGCACCGCTCACGAAACCGGAGAATGTCGTCAATTTCGCAAAAAAATGCGAAGCGATGGGTTGTCAGTCGATGTGGAGCATCGATCGGGTCGCATATGATAATCTCGAGCCGTTAACGGTATTGGCAGCGGCAGCGGGCGCGACGCAAAAAATTCGCCTCGGCACATCGGTATTGCTCGGCAATTTGCGCCATGCGAGCCACGTCGCCAAAATTGTTTCAACGCTGGACTTCATTTCCAACGGCCGGGTTACTCTTGGGCTTGGGTTCGGCAGCCGCGAAAACGATTACAAAGCCGTCGAGATACCCTTCGAGCATCGCGGTAGCCGCGCCGTGGAACAGGTGCAATTGATGAAGCGTCTCTGGACCGAGGACAAGGTTACATTCAAAGGCAAGTTTTACAATGTGGAGAACCTCAGCGTCGGGCCTAAGCCGATTCAAAAGCCGCATCCACCGATCTGGACGGGCGGCAGCGCCGAAGTGGCGCTGAAGCGCGCCGGCAGTTGGGCCGACGGATTTATTTGTGGCAGCTCGGCGATTCCGGATTTTCCCTCTACGTGGGAAAAAATCGCCGGCTATGCCAGAGCCGCCGGGCGAGATCCGAACAAAATAAGCAAGGCAGGCCTGACGTTCATGGCGATCCATGACGATCGGAGTAAAGCGGTGAGGGCCGTCGAAGACTACGTCATGCGTTACTACGGCCGGCTGCGCGCCGATGTGGCGAACACTTCTCTCGTGGGTTCGCCCGCAGCGATCGCCGAGCGCATGGGCGCTTTTCTCTCCAGAGGCCTCGATACGCTGATTATCGGCGTCGCCGATCCGGATCCAAGACAGTTGGATCTGTTTGGCGAAAAGGTGCTACCTAAGATCAAGTAAATAATAAGCTATGGAAGAAAGTTTTGGCGAAACAGGTGGATTGGCCATCTGAAAGTGCTCGGTTTGTCGTTCTCAAAATAGATAATGTAATGAACGATTGTAGGAGGACGCTATGAAGGCTATTGCAATCGTTGCGCTGACGGCCATCATTTCGATTCCAAGTTCATCTTTCGCCTGGGGGCCGGCGCGTAGCGGCGTTGCTGTCGCTCGGCCGTTCTTTCCGCGCGCCGTTGTCGGTCGACCGTTCTTTCCGCATGTCATCGTTGGAAGACCTTTTGCTCGCGTGCCTTTTAGATTTTTTCCGAATCGAGGGGTGATTCAATCGCCGTTCTTTTTCGCCCCGAGCTGGTATGGTTCTTACTATGCCCCGAGTTATTACCCTTACATGGCGCCATACCCATATTATAGCTACCCACCTTACGATTACGCTCCTGTTTCGCCGCCGCCGGTTCCCGACACCACTTACGATCGCGGTTATTCCGAGGGATACACGCGCGGCTATGAAGAGGCCCAAAAAGAAATCAATCGACTACTCGACCTGGAGAAAACACCGAGTGACGAGCGCAAGAAAAGCGGCGCTGAAGGAAGCGAGTAATCCGTCATTCCCGTCTCGCTCTGAGACGTAATCTAATTGCGATCCAAAAAATTTGGCCAACCGGGCAATTTTTTAACAGCTAATATTGAATCACTGCGCGGCGGGATACATTTTTGCCAAGCGATCGATGATTCGTTTGATGAGTTCCTCGTTGCTTCTGAGCTTATCGCGAAAGCTTTGAAGATCGGTGTCGGCGATCTCCATACGCAAATCCCCCAGATCGCTCTCAAGAATTTCCTTCAGTAACAGCGCTTCTTCCGTTGTGAGTTCCAGGTTTGGCATAATTCTCTCCTTGACGGCGTATCTACGCTGGGCTCACCGGGCCACTCCACCCTTTTTCAGAATCCCCTCCGTCACCGATTCCGCCCATCCAAAGCCGGAACAGTCGCGTTGGTCCTGCAGCTCCTCTATGCCGATAAGACCAAAAAAATACTGGCTATCACCAACAATATCGCTGCGCTGAGAACGGCCCGGGAGACCACTTCTTGCAGCCGAAGTTTTCTTTTCACCTCGTCGAGGGTGATCTCTGCGTCACCCCAGCGCGCGATGGAGTAGTATCGTGTGCTGCCGCCGTCCGAAGCGATGACTCCCACTGCCATAGGATCAGGGTCTTTGCGGGCCCATATTTCTACCCGATCGAATAGTCGAGTTGCTCTGAGGCGCCTCACGTCCGACAACACCGGCTCCGGTACGCCGAGTTCCAACGAATAAATTCCAAACGCATGCTTAATCGGCAGATATTG
>DATBEY010000371.1:0-6875 GCA_036558765.1 Binatia bacterium
GGACATGGCAATGCGGTGAACTGGGTTTACGAGTACGATCCGGTCGCCGACAGCTGGCGTGAGCGCGCGCCGCTCAAAAGCCCGCGCGGCTCGGTGGGCGTAACTGTATTGAATGGAAAGATACATGCTATCGGCGGCAGAGGCGTCGACAAAATCACGGTCACGACACACGAAGTCTACGACCCGGCCAGCAACCGCTGGAGCGAATTGGCGCCATTGCCGAAGGCTCGAGACCACCTCGCGGTGGTTGCCGGTGATGGGTTGATTCACGTGATCGGCGGCCGGTTGGACGCGTCATCGCAGAACGTCGATCTGCACGACGTCTACAATCCCGTGAGCAATTCATGGCAAGCCGGGCCGCCGCTGCCTACGGCGCGCAGCGGCATCGCCGGAGCGCTCTATCAAGAAAAAATATTTGTCGCCGGCGGCGAATGCCGCGACAAGCGAACTTATCCCGAGATGGAAGGCTTTGATCTCAAGACCGGCCGCTGGGCATCTTACACGCCAATGATCAAAGGCCGGCACGGATTCGGCGGCGTTGTCGTCGGACAAAACCTTTATTATGCAGGAGGTGCGACTGAATGCGGCGGCGGCGCGAGAACCAATGAGTTACTAGTCTTTAATCTTTCCTGATGAGAATTTACTCAGCGCGCCCCAGCCAAATTTGCCTGTGAAGGGGTGCGGGTTCGTTGCGCTCGTCACATTCTACAAGGCTCGCCTCGGACAACTCTAATTGACAGCTTAGAATCGCTCTGTTATCCACACAATACTGTCATCGGGAAGGACCGCCGATCGATGCCGCAAGGGAAATTTGTTCGGGCTCTTATCGCTTTTCTGCTGCTTTGCTTCGCGCCGCGCATTAGCTATGGCCAGAGCCGCACGAAAATGGTCTTCGGCTATGCCTCGATGAGTTCGGTGGTGACTACGCTCTGGGTGGCCCAGGAAAAAGGATTTTTCGCTAAAAACGGCATCGATGTGCAGACCGTGTTTATTCCCGGCTCGCCCACTTTGATCGCTTCCATCAATACCGGAGATGTGCAGATGGCCTATACCGGGGGCACGGCGACCTTGGGAGCAGCGGTGGGCGGTCTCGACATGAAAATCATCGCGGCGTTCTCCAACTTCGTACAAACGGATCTTGTGGTTCGTCCAGAAATTAAAACCGCCGCCGATCTCAAGGGCAAGCGCATCGGCGTGACGAGCATCGGCGGCACCGGATGGATGTCGGCCATGCTCGCTTTGGAACAGATCGGCATCAATCCCGAGCGCGACAAGGTTTCATTGGCGGCGTTCGGTGACCAGCGGGTGATTACCCAGGCTCTGGAAACCAACACGATTCAAGGGGCATCGCTCGCCGGGATTTTTAGTCGGCGCTTGAAGCGCAATGGCTACAATTTTCTCGCGGAAGTGGAAAAAATTCCACTGGTCGGAACCAGTATCGTCCTCAAGGCGGATTATCTTGCAAGCCATCAAGCGTTGGTCCGGAGCGCGCTCCGCGCCCTGCTCGAGGGACACGGCTTCGTGCTCAATCCGGCAAATAAACAGGCGGTCATGGATGTCATGACCAAAAAACTCGCGATCAATGATCCGGTAGCGGCAAACGATGGTTACGAGGATTATGTCCGACGAACCGACAAGAGAGCTTTTGTCGTGCTCGATGGATTGAAAAACATTCAGCGCTTCATGAAGGTCCGTAATCCGAAAATCGGCGATATTACGCTTGACCATTTGGTGGACGACAGCATCATGCGCGAGTTTGAAAAGAGCGGTTTTCTCGATCAGGCATTGAGCGGCAAAGCCGCCATTCACTAACAAGGAGGAACCATGGCGATAGAGGGTATGAAGGTGATCGATCTTGACAGTCATCTGGTTGGCGATCTGGAGAGCTGGGGACAAACCGTGGAGGACAACTATCGGGAATTTCTGCCGCGCAAGCTCCCGACCAAGGACAACGAACGGCGCAAGACTTTGGTCGGCAATCAAATCATGATCGGCTCGGAGCTCGGCCGACAAAAAGCGGAAAAAAAAGAGTGGGTGACGGAAGCGGATCTCACACCGCAGGGCAGGGTCCGCAACATGGATCTCGATGGTATCGACGTTGCGGTGCTTTCACCTAACTCGCCGGCTCTGGATATTCTCTGGTTCGTGGACGATCCGGAGCTCGCCGCCGCTTATGCACGGGCGCAAAACAACTACATGAATTGGTACGCTTCGCAGCAAAAGGGCCGCCTGATGTGGGCCGGTGTGATCCCGTTACAGGATCCGAAGGAAGCGATCAAAGAATTGCATCGCTCGCGTGAATTGGGCAGCAAAGCGCTCAATGTCAAGGCCACGCCCATTCCCGGCAAGGAATGGTCGGACCCGCATTTCGATCCGATTTTTGACGAGCTGGAAAAAACCAAAACGCCGATTATTTTTCACGACACGAAGACCGGTTCCATGGGGCACGAGCGCTTCGCCAACAATTTTTTCTTCTCACATATGGTCGGCCGCACCCTGGAGAGCATGGTCTGTTTGATGGTTTATCTCTGCGGGGGCGTGATGGAGAAACACCCCGATCTAAAGATCATCTGTCTGGAAACCGGCGCATCGCAGATGCCCTGGTGGTTGTCGCGGATGGACGAACACTGGGAGAAGCTGCCGCACCTGGTTCCGTGGCAAAAACGTAAGCCCTCGGATATTTTCAATCAAAGCGTTTACGTGGGTTGTGAGCCCTTCGAAGACGGCTTATTCGAATGGGCGGTTGAGTACTTGGGCGGCGACCGTCTGGTGCTCGCCACGGACTCGCCGCATTGGGATTCCTCGCAGCCGGGACAGGTGACAGGGCCCGTGGCGCGGAGCACGAAAATCTCATCTGAAAACAAAAGAAAGGTGCTGGGGGAAAACGCGATCAATCTTCTTGGCTTGGGATTGTAGAATAGCGTGGCGCCCGGGAGTTGCCATACCTTCAAGACGCAAGGAGTGACCATGCAATTTTGGTCGGCATTGCTTATCGCCATCGTAGGACTGTGCTTTTCAGAAAAAGCTCTCTATGCAGGATCCGCCCCGACCAAGAGCATCATCGCTCATGCCGCCGTTAACGCTCGGGTTCTGCCACTTTGGGTGGCGAGGGATCAGGGGTTTTTTTCTAAATACGGCGTCCCGTCCGAGACTATCTTCATTCGTCAGGCGCCGACTCTCGTTGCGGCCCTGACTTCAGGTGATATTCAAATCGGTTATACCGGCGGCACGGCCGTTCTGGGGGCGGCGGCCGGCGGTTCCGATCTTAAAATTCTAGCCGCTTTCACGAATCGGGTGACTTACGACGTCGTAGCCAAAAAAAACATCAAGACGCCTGAAGATCTGCGCGGAAAGATTTTTGGCGTGCAAAGTATCGGTGGCACAGTCTGGATGGGAGCCATTCTCGCACTGGAGCATTTCGGGCTCGATCCGAACCGCGATAAAATCAGTTTGATCGCGGCGGGCGACCAGTCGGTGCTTGCGCAAGCGCTGATGACGGGGACCATCGATGCCACGGTGCTCGACGGAGTCATGAGCCGCCCGTTACATGAGAACGGTTATCCAATTCTTGCGGAGTTGAGTAAGGCCAATATCCCGATTTCCAGCGTCGGCATCGTCGCGAAGGGGAGTTTCATCCAGAGTAATCCAGAAATGATCGAGAATCTCCTCAAGGCGCTTTTGGAAAGCGAGGCGTTTATCTTCGGTCCTTCGAACAAGGGCAGGGCGATGGCTATTCTCAAGAAGTATTTGCGAATCAATGACCACGAGGCTGAGGAAGGGTACAAGGACGTGATTACCGGGCTGGACCGCAAACCTCACGCGAGCTTGGATGGATTGAGAAACGTCCAGCGGTTGATGAAGCTGCGCAATCCCGCCGTCGAAAAAGTCAAGGTCGAAGAATTGGTCGACGATAGCTTCATGAAGAAACTCGATCAGAGTGGCTTTATCGATCAATTGTATGCGAAGTATGGAGTCAAGTGACCGGCGCATCGCGCCGGTCATCCCGAGCCAAAGGCGAGGGATCTTTCTCGTCGTGTCAAGTGAGTGTGCGTTGTGTATGGGAAAGATTTCTCCCGTTGGTCGAAATGACAATTATCGACATTCAGCAATAACGAGGATCGAGTGTACATCGACGGTGATACCCATTACTGGCCGCTGCGTTTTATCGAGAAAGTGAAGCACCCCGGGCGCGGGCATCTCGAAGTCGCAGAAGATAAAGGCGACATGGTTCGTTATGGTGAAGTCGTTCCCGGCAAAGTGGCGACCTATTACCGCGACGGCAAAAAGATTCACTCTTTCAAGGAAGGGCGGTGGAGCATCCCTTTGCGCGCGGAGTTCATGAAAAAGGACGGCTTCGATGTTCAGGTACTGATTCCGGACAATCGCCCGTTGATTTATGAATGCGATGCCGAGCTTGGACGTCAGTTGGCGCGTGCTTACAACGATACCGTGGCCGAAGATATTCAGGGCGATAAGCGCTTTATCGGTGTGGCCTGGATCTATCTTCCCGACATCAAAGAGTCCATAAAAGAACTGCGCCGGGCGGTGAAACAGTTAGGCCTAAAGGCGGTTAAATTCAACGGCGGTTGGGGCGATGGCGATCTCGACAATGAAGTGTTATTTCCGCTCTACGAGGAGATTGCCGACCTCGACATTCCGATTCTGCTCCATCCTGCCGCCCGCGTTTTCGAGTTACAGCACAGCCACCCCTGGCTCGTCGGCGCGGAACGCTTCCAAGGTTTTCAGCATTTTCCCACGGCGCTCGGCTTTCCTCTGACTTACATGGTCAGCGCGGCGCGCTTGATTTTCAGCGGGACTCTGGATCGCTTCCCCACGCTGCGTTTTGGCTTCTTCGAGGGTGGAATCGGCTGGGTGCCATGGCTGATGGCGACCCTCAACGCGCATACCCCAGGCGAAGCAGGGGTTTCCGTCGCCGTGCAGCAATTCTTCGAAGGCAGACAGAAAATAAAAAAAGCGCCGAGCGAATATTTCAAGCAGTTCTATATTGCCGCGGTTTCCTGGGAATCTTATCTCGCCGATACGGTCAATGGCTGGCGCGATCATAACATCATCATCGGCAGCGACTTCGACCACGGCGACGCGGTTGCCACCTGGCCAAGGACCGTGGATGTGATCAAAAGGATGACCAACTTATCGGCGCAAGACAAAGAGAAAGTTCTCGGCGAAAACGCCATCAGAATGTTTAAGTACAACGGCAGTGCGGCAGTACATTGACGCTCGGTTATCATCCGCCTCTTTCTTTGGCTGATCTGTTCTAGCAGTCCTATGCCGCGCTCGGCCGCATTATCCCGAGCAATCGCTCTCCACTGATTTAGCCGCAATCCGTCCAGCGTAATTGGCCTCACCACAAGCCTGATGCGATTTAATGTGCCTTTAATATCGTGCCATAGTGAGCCAGTTGACTGAACGGGAGAGCAAAGGTGGCACAACACATCCTTCGCATCGATTGCCCCGACGAGCCGGGATTGGTGCACAAGATCACCGGCGTAATTTTCAATGCCGGATACAACATTCTCAGTAACCAGGAATTCGTCGATTTAGAAGCCCAGCATTTTTTTATGCGCACGGCCTTCGAGGGGTCGACGGCGCCGGACCGGGTGGTTTCTTACCTCGAGCAGATTTTGCCGGCTAGTGCTACGGTGAAGCTCACGGGGGCCGAACGCCAGCCGATCGTTATCATGGCCACCACGGAAGCACATTGTCTGGGTGATCTGCTGATCCGTCACTACTCGGGTGAGTTTCCGGCGGCCATTCGGGCGGTGGTCAGCAACCACGAGAAGCTGAAAGCGCTCGTCGAGCAATTCGGCATTCCTTTTCATTGGGTCAGCCATGAAAAACTCGAGCGCACCGCTCATGAGGATCGGCTTGCCGAAATCGTGAAAGACTACGCACCGGAATACATCGTGCTCGCCAAATATATGCGTATTCTCTCGCCGAAGTTCGTGGCGCGCTATCCTAATCGGATGATCAACATTCACCACTCGTTTCTGCCGGCTTTCATCGGCGCAAAACCCTATCATCAGGCGCACCAGCGCGGCGTAAAGATCATCGGCGCGACGGCGCATATCGTCACCGATGATCTCGACACCGGTGCGATCATCGCGCAGGGCGTGATTCCGGTAAATCACACGCATACCGCGGCGGCGATGGCACAAGCAGGGCGCGATGTCGAGAAAGTCGTGCTCGCGCGTGCGGTAAAGCTGGTACTCGAAGAACGCGTGTTTTTGCACGGCAATCGAACCGTTATTTTCGAGTAGCTCTGCACGCTCGACGCGTCACCGCAATGTCATTTCGAAGGCCGCGAGAAATCCTTCCCGTGCTCGGTCGGATTCCGAAATCGACAACTCGGAAAGATTTCTCCCGATCGGTCGAAATGACAGTCGAACGCTGCATTCTTTGGATCAGCGGACTCAAATCAATTTTAGATCCTACTGAATGGAATGACTGAAGTCTCACTGCGCGCCAGCCACCTGAATTGACAACTCTGATAGCATCCGATAAATCTTTTTGCATAAAGTTTTTCATAATCTTGTCAGGAGGCCTGCATGGCTAAGGATCTCAGAACTTTTATCGCGGATTGCGAGCGCCAACTGCCGGGCGAGGTGATTCACATCACCAAGCAAGTCAATCCGGCGAATTACGACGTCACCGCGATCATCAAGCATCTGGGCGCGCAGAAGAAATTCCCGATTATTATCTTTGATAATCCGCTGAACTTGAACGGCAAAGCAGGTCCGATCAAGCTGACCATGAACTGCGAAATCTCGCAGGGCAAAATTCAGGTTGCACTCGGCATGCCGCGTAGCGCTACCCGCCCGCAGATGGCCGAGAAGTGCTTGGAGATGGAAGAGCAC
>DATBEY010000372.1:0-4868 GCA_036558765.1 Binatia bacterium
TGAAATCGCATCCATCTCTTCACGGCCAGGATATCGCGATCACTTGGTACGTGATCATGAGCACACGATGCCGCGCCTACAAAACTTTAGAGAAACGGAATGGTCGTTCGCGAAGCGAATTTTGCCGGACGTCGAGCTCAATATTTCGATAGAGCGGCAATCAGGTTTCGCGCGCCGGCGGGCGGCTGAACTTTTCCTGAGAGAATTTCTCCCGCCGTGACCGGCCTACCGTAGTATGCTTCATTGGCGTCATCTCGCGTGCCGGTGCCTGTGCCGTCCAGTGAAATGCCAGCAAAATGCCCATGCGGCGAAACCGTTAGAGCACGCCGTCAACAATGTTGCCGCAATGATACACACATAATGGCTTTCATCCGGGCACCTCCCTAAGGGCTACGTTCCATTTATGAATGGATCAATCGGATTTAATCTGACTATTAATGATTGAGAACGATCTGGAGCTGGAGATCAAGACCCAGCAGCTAAAAATCATCGTGCCCATCTGGCCCACCAGTGTTCCTACGGTTTGACCCTTCATCCGTCGTCCATTCGTGGGGCAGCCCGCGATGCGCTACTTCGCCGAAGCGCTGTAGAGAGATGTGAGTGACATCCAGCAGGGAACCACGGCTGAAGGCATATACCTGGGCCTATGGCCGGTACGGCCGACCTCTTGTAGCGCACAGCCACGGGCATCGAACTCACCGGCGATGTTCTGCGACTGATCGGTTCAACGTAGGCGACCGTGATTGACATGACGACCGAACGCTTATGAATACGGAGTCGAATTCCCGCCGGTTTGAAGCGCCAGCCTGCCAACCTCATAGCATTTGCAGCGCGTCGGCGTTTCCTCGATACAGTGACTGGCTTATCCGATGGACTTTCGCCACTTTGCATAAGCGGCAATGGATACTGTCCGACCACGCGATACAGAGGAACTATCGACCATGCCTGCATCCCACTCGATGTGATAGGCTCGCAGAATCACCTTGTTGTAAGTATGACTAGGTGTTAGTCATCAACTAATGTTCGGCCAGGCGGCGCGGCGCATGCGCCGCGCCTTGCCCCAGGGGGTGAATGATGGTTTTTACGCCGCCGAAAAGACGCAATAGCGACCCGACGTCCAGCAGCAGATTTCAAACAAGCGACAAAAGACCCGGCGATGCAAAGAGTGGCAGCCAGGCAAAGATGCCGCCGAGCAGGACTTGGTTGTGGTTCGTAATCGTCCTACTTGCGAACTATTTGATTGTAAAATTCCTTATTCCAGGCCCAGGAGCGCCGGTCACAATTCCCTACACTTTTTTTAAGGAGCAGGTCGCAAAGCACAACGTCAAATCAATCTATAGCCAGGGCGAGTCCATCACCGGCCGTTTCGCCTCTTCGGTTACCTACCCGCCTGTCGAAGAAAAGAGCGCGGCATCGAGCAGCAAACCTGAAAAGCCGAGCCAACCTACTCTGGGACGCGCGGTTCCCAAAACCTCTACCAATTTCACCACTACTATACCCAGCTTCGTCGATCCCGGATTGGAGGGATTCTTAATCAATAATGGCGTCGAGATCAGCGCGAAGCCGATCGAGGAAGGCGGCAGTCTCGTATCCACGCTGCTGTTTGGATTTGGTCCGGCCCTGCTCTTCATCGGGTTTTACGTCTGGATGTTCCGTCGCGCACAGCAGGGCGGCGGTTTGGGCGGTGGTCTCATGGGCATCGGCAAAAGCCGAGCGCGCCGCTACGACCAGGAGAAGGATACGAAGGTGACCTTCAATGACGTTGCCGGCATTGACGAAGCGGAGAATGAGCTGGTCGAGATCGTCGATTTTCTCAAAGACCCGAAAAAGTATACCCGCCTGGGCGGCACCGCTCCCAAAGGAGTGCTATTGATCGGCGCGCCGGGGACAGGGAAAACCCTGCTCGCCAAGGCGGTCGCGGGAGAAGCTGGTGTGCCCTTCTTCTCCATGAGCGCGGCGGAGTTTGTCGAGATGATCGTCGGCGTGGGCGCAGCCAGGGTGCGCGATCTCTTCAAGCAGGCGCGCGAGAATGCGCCCGCGATCGTTTTCATTGACGAGCTCGACGCCATCGGCCGCGCACGGGGACAGGTGGCGATTGGCGGTTCGAGCGAGCAGGAGCAGACGCTCAACCAGATATTGACTGAAATGGACGGCTTCTCGAGCCGCGAGGGCATTATTGTATTGGCAGCGACAAACCAACCTGACGTGCTCGACAAAGCGCTCCTACGACCCGGCCGCTTCGATCGCCGCGTCATCGTAAATCTCCCGGATAAGAATGGGCGCGAGGCGATCCTCAAAGTTCACACACGCACCGTGCCATTGGCAAAGGATGTCAGCCTGGAAGAAGTTGCCGCCGCCACACCTGGATTCTCGGGCGCCGATTTAAAAAATCTGGTCAACGAGGCGGCGCTGCTCGCGGCGCGCCGCGAGCAGAATGAAGTCCATCAAAAAGACTTCCTGGATTCGCTAGAGAAGATTGTGCTTGGCCCCGAGCGCCCGCTTCTTTTAACTCGCGCCGACAAAGAACGGATCGCCTACCACGAGGGCGGCCACGCCATCTTGGGGCTGGTGGTTCCGGGGGCGGACCCGGTGAACCGCGTAACCATCGTACCGCGCGGACAGGCACTCGGCGTCACGTATCAGCGGCCCGATAGCGATCGCTACAACTATCCCGAGGCCTACTTACGGGCGCGCATCGTCGGCATGCTAGGCGGCCGCGCCGCCGAGGAGATTGTCTACGGCACTAAAACGACCGGCGCCGAAAGCGACATCGAGCAAGCCACCGGACTGGCCCGGCGCATGGTGACGCGCTGGGGGATGAGCGAACGACTCGGGTTGGTACAGCTGGCGCCGAGAGAAAATCCCTACCTGAACGGCCAAGGCGAGTTTGGAACCAGCAAGCCGTTCAGTGACGAAACCGCGGAAATCATTGATTCCGAGGTGCTCAGAATCATCAATGAGAGCCACGAACAAGCCAAGCAGCTACTGACAGAGCACCGCAAGCAATTGGACGCGCTCGCGCAGGCATTGGTAGCGCGTGAGACGCTCAACGAGCAGGAAATTCTCGATGTCACAGGACTGCCGCGCGCGCCGGCATTGAACACCGCAATATTGCCGGTCACTAATGACGGCGGAAGCGCTCGCCACCCAATCTAATAACCGCAGCGTAGGAGCGTGTCCTCGTAGGCACACGGTGAGTTCTAAACGTATAACGAAGAATTTCGTTTATAAACGCCAAGACAACCGGCTACGTGGCAAGGGCAGCGTCACCTCGCAAAGCGTTTCTCAGTTTGGATTTTTGGCACCTCATCGCCGGCCGCAGCATCGAGACACTCTGGCATCGTTCTGTTAATGTTTCGCCCGCCTGAAGAGAGCCGGATGAAGAGCGCGAGATTCGATTGAATCAACTGTTTGGCTTCATCGGCTAACCGGCAAATGTTGTCTAGACTGTCTCCGCCGCCTCTGATACGCCTTTGAAAATACAAGTAGTGATCCATCAGCTTGCACGCGAGCGCGGCGATTAACTCATCGGAACGTCTCTTCTCATCAATCAATTTCTCGAGCAAGCATTGCTGAGTCAGGGCGACTTCAGGTTGGCTTTGTGTCGACGGTAGAGGAGCTTCGTCCTCCTCAGCACTTACGGGGAAAGGTCTCTGCACGGTAAACTTCAGAAATTGATGGACGGCAACTACCGTGCCACGCTTTGTTCTTTTGTCTTTGATTCCGGCAACATAAGACCGCGCCGAATCTTCAGTAATTTTTTCAATCCCTTGTTCGGTGAGGTGCTTGAGGAATCCCGCTACCCTTTGGGCATACAGTGTGGCCGTATGCTCCGACTTTCCAGAGGCGATCATGTGCTGCTTGAAGTCATTTAGCGATAATTGCATTAACGGTTCCTCGGCAACAAAAGAACCCGGAAAAAGCGTAAGCTTTTTCACCGCACTTTTATTTTCGATCGAGATTTTATGGATCAGGCGGAGCGGAGGCTAAGAAGCAGTACGGAGCCTGAAGGAACATACCCTGTTAATCACAAAGCGCGCAGACGTTTCAAGCGCAATGGCTACAAATTTCGTGAACGGGGATTCTGAGAAACGCTCTTAAAAACCCAGCCGCAATATTTGCAGTCGGGATCGGAGCGGCGGACCCTTTCGCCACATGCTGGACAGGGTTTACTCGATACGATGAAATATATACCCATGACCATCAAGAGAAGCGAAATAAAAAATAGGAGATTCTGTATAGAAGTCAGCATAGTAACTTGCATCGCAGAGGCTTCGGTCAAAAAAGCATCCAGTGCAAACACAATCACTGAACCGCCGATCAAGAACAAACCGCCTTTAACTCTCGAGATGATCATGGTGACTCATCATATTTTTGTTGGGCAGAAATGAGTCTGACGTGGTGAAACATGGCTTGTTCTGCAACTCGGAGCTTTAATACCTGTTCAGAGCGGCCGCATGGAAACCGTTGGCGCCTGTTGCACCTCAGAACCGAGCCGGAGAGAAAATGGCCTCATGCTCTTCGCGGCCTGTGCGGCGGGATCGGATGGCGGGTAGGAGTATCGGTCGATTGATCCGGTGCGGGAGGATCCAGTGACAGCCCTGCCGATAAAAGAGCTTTATGGATGGAGGTCGTTACGCCTGGGCAATGGGTGACATAAAGCAATAGATTCCGAGCTTGAGCTTCGTCGCAAATGAGAACGGTGTTGCTGCCGAAAAAATTCAAGTGAACGGCTTCTTCTATAATTACTTTTGAGAGAGATTTTGGCGGGATCGCCTGTTTTAGGCAATGAAAGCTTTTATCGTTCAGAAAAATCTTCAATGTCATAATCGCCGGCGGCAAAGCTTTGAAAGCCTGAGACGAAAGTG
>DATBEY010000373.1:0-7797 GCA_036558765.1 Binatia bacterium
CAAAGCGGAGCGTAAATACGAGCGATACCAACCCAACTCCGCAGGCGGTCTCCCCGGAGGCGAGCCAAGAATGATCGGATCGTTCCGGTGATAAAGCCGTTTCACTTCGACCCAAGGCTCGGCGCGTTCGGCGCTCGCGTAATAGCCCGTCCACTCACCAAAGGGTCCTTCGACCTTGGGATTGTCAAAATGCACGTCGCCTTCGATAACGATTTCGGCGTTGGCGGGTATGGGCAACCCTGAATACTCGCCTTCGATCATCTCAAAAGGTTCGCCGCGCAGACCGCCGATGAATTCGTATTCCGGCACGCCGTATGGCACTTCGATGCTGCCGGCTAGAAAAGTCAAAGGATCATGGCCAAACGACATGGCAATCTTGAAAGGCTGTCCGCTGGCGGCATATTTCTCGCGTTGGATTCGGCCATGCTTACCGGGCGAAATATAAAAACCGATCTTGTTTTTATCGTGGATCATCACGCGGTACGTCCCGTAATTCACCCAACCCTCGTCGGGATCGCGCGTGATATCGACACTGCCCGTGCCGATATAACGGCCGCCGTCCTTGTCATGCCAAAGCGGCGTCGGGAATTTGAACATGTCGATATCGCCATCTTTGTAGACGTTGTCGAAAAGTGCGCTTTTCTTAACGAATTTCGCGGGCATCGGCTTGATGCTTTTGTAGTTGTCTTTCCAAATCTTTACGAAATCCATCTTGGTTTCGCCCGAAGGAAGGCCCAAGGTCAATGCCAATCGCTTGCGCGACGATAGCGAGTTGGACAGCACACGATAGCCTTTCGGGTATCCTTTAATGTCATCAAAAAGTACCGCAGGCCCGTCTTCTTTGTGGGCGACGATCTCGGTAATTGCGCCAATTTCAAGGTTCCAATCGCAGCCCTTCAAGGTCTTGAGCTCGCCCATTTCTTCGGCAATTTGGATCCAGTCGCGCAGATCCTGATATTCCATTTGTCCTCCTGACGACGCCGCAATCTTGCTTGGACCTTAGCGGAGTTTTAGACGAGGGTCAAGATTATGATATTAGCCACAGATCCGTGACCTTAATTGAATTCCAGACTGCGCCATGGTAGCCACGATTACCGTGCCTGCCAAGTACAAGAGTGTCGACGATCTCTGCGCGATTTCGGCTCAGGCTCGGAAAGCCGGCAGAATCGTCGTCTTTACCAATGGCTGCTTCGATCTGGTTCATCGCGGGCACATCCATCTACTGCGTCAGGCGAAGGCGCTGGGACACATATTGATCGTCGGACTTAATAGCGACGTCTCCGTCAAAACGATCAAAGGGCCGGACCGTCCGATCATGCCAGAAGCCGATCGGATTGAGTTGATCGCTGCACTGGAGATGGTAGACTACGTGGTCGTTTACAGTGAACCGGACCCTTATCAAATCATCGCGGCTATCAAGCCAAACGTGCTGGTGAAAGGCGGCGACTGGAACGCCAACGAGATTGTCGGAGCGGACGTCGTCGAGCAAAATGGCGGGCGCGTCGCGGTGATTCCTTATTTGCCGGGATTTTCAACCACGCAAATCATCGAAAGGATAAGAAAGTAAAATGGCGAGAGTATGCTCCATCTGTGGCAAAGGCCGATCCGTCGGGTACAACGTCAGTCACGCGAACAATAAGACCAAGCGCACCTGGCAACCGAATTTACAGCGGGTCCGCGCGAGTTTTGAAGGTCGGGTCAAACGGGCGCTCGTCTGTACCGATTGTATTCACTCCGGTCGCGTCCACAAAGTCGCGTGATGTCGGCACGGCCAGCTTCAGTGCAATTCCTCCTTCGGTGCTTGCTCTAGTTCGACCTTGCCACCGGTTCTGCCACGCGCGCGCACTGCTTTATAAACACCTTTAACCTTTGTGACGTTTTGCAGAACGCGATTGAGGTGTTCCGAGTTTTTGATCATCACCTCGAAGGTGTTGATCGCCCTGTGGCTGGAAAACGTCCGGACCTGCGCTCGGGCAATATTCGCTTCCGCGCTGGTGATCGCGGAACTGATTGCGGCGAGCAAACCGGGCTGATCCACACAGGTGACTTCGATCTTCACCGGGCGCGGCGCTTGCTCAGTTTCCTCCCAACTGACATCGATCTTTCGGTGTGGATCACTCTCCAGCACCGTTGGACAACTCACGGTATGCACGGTAACGCCGCGGCCGCGCGTAATGAATCCGACGATCTGCTCCCCCGGTAAAGGATGACAGCAAAGCGCGAATCGAACGAGAACGTCATCCACTCCCTTGACCCGAATCCCCAGGCCCCTCTTTTGTTTGGAGACCAGACGAAATAGCGACTCGAGCGCGCCATCAGCTTTCTTCGGCCCGGCATCGAGCTTTTCCGGTGATAATAGTTTAGCCAGTGCGTGCCGGGTGGTAATTCGCCCGTAACCGATCGCCGAGAGCAGAGTTTCTTCATCCTTCATGCCCAGCTCCTTGCTAAGCCAGGCGATTTTGCCTTCGTTGCGCAACGCGGAATAGTCGAGTTGATAGCGATGAAGATCGCCGTCGAAAATTTCCCGTCCCAGGAGCACGCTTCGATCGCGTTGCTGCGCTTTCAACCAGGCGCGAATTTTTGCTTTGGCACGGGGCGTTTTGACCCATTTGAGCCACTCGCGGCTCGGCGACTGTTGTTGGGTGGCGATAATCTCGACGGTGTCGCCGCTGCGCAAGATGTATTTGAGCGACACCAGTTGGCCGTTCACGCGCGCACCGGAACAACGGTTCCCGACTTCGGTATGAATCCGGTAGGCGAAATCGATGACCGTGGAACCCTTGGGAAAATTCAGCAAATCGCCTTTGGGCGTGAACACGTAGAGCGAAGTGGTGAATAAATCCTCTTTCAGGCTGTGCAGAAACTCCTGCGGGTCCTGAAGGTTTTCCTGCCATTCGAGCAGCTGTCTGAGCCAAGCGAATCTTTGAATCTCGCTAACCTGAAAATCTTCGTGGTCTTTGTAGCGCCAGTGGGCGGCGATCCCTTCCTCGGCCACGCGGTGCATTTCATGAGTGCGAATCTGAATTTCGATGCGCTCGCCATAGGGCCCGATCACGCTGGTATGCAGGGACTGATACATGTTGAGCTTGGGAAGAGCGATGTAGTCCTTGAAGCGGCCAGGCACCGGGCGCCATTGGGCGTGCACCACGCCCAATGCCTCGTAGCATTCGCGTTGAGTATCGACGAGGATCCGGAACGCCACCAAGTCATAGATCTGATCATACAGGAGGTTCTGACTTTCCATCTTCTGGTAAATGCTGTAGAAGTGCTTCGGGCGCCCGGTCACCTCGGCTTCAATACCCTCGGCTTCGAGTTTTTTGGTGATGATCGAGATCACTTCCTCGATGTACTTCTCTCGATCGCTCTTCTTTTTGGCGACATTGCGCTTGAGTTGGTAATAGATTTCGGGATGGAGATATTTGAGCGCAAGGTCTTCCAGCTCGCTCTTGATCCAGGCGATGCCCAGCCGGTGCGAAAACGGTGCGTAAATGTCGAGGGTTTCTTGAGCGATGGAAATTTGCTTGTCGGGCGGCATGTGATCCAAGGTGCGCATATTGTGCACCCGATCGGCGAGCTTGATCAGGATCACGCGCACATCCTTGCCCATCGCCAGCAACATTTTACGAAAGTTCTCCGCCTGCTTTTCCTCACGGCTGCTAAAATTGGCCCGGCCCAATTTCGTGACGCCATCCACCAACGCCGCGATTTCGCGGCCGAACAAACCTTTAATCTCATCAAGAGTCGTCAAGGTATCCTCGACGGTGTCGTGCAGCAACCCCCCGACGACACTCGGCACGTCGAGTTTCAAATCGGCAATAACGTTGGCCACTGCCAGCGGATGAGTGAGATAGGGCTCTCCGGATAATCGTTTTTGCCCCTGATGAACATTAGCGGAAAAATCGTACGCCTTGCGGATCAACTCCACGTCCGCAGCGGGATAGTAGGAGCGAACTTTTTCGATGAGGTCGCTTATCTTGAGGTCTTTGCCCATGGTTTTCAGGGACCGTGCTCGCCGCGTAACGAATCGAGGCGCCATTCGACGACCCGAGAGATTTTTGCTCGCTCCGCCGCGACGATGGCGCTTAAAACTTCAACCGCCTCCTCAACATCCCGATTTTCGACATAATAATCATAATGTAAAATCTCGCCGATTTCACCCCGAGCATTAGCAAGCCGGCGCTGGATAATTTCGCTACGGTCGGTGCCACGGCTCGCCAGCCGCCGTTTCAATTCCTTCAGCGAAGGCGGTAAAAGAAAGATCGACACTGCCTGAGGATAGCTTTTCTTGATTTGCCGCGCGCCCTGAACATCAATGTCTAACAGGATGTCGTGTCCGGTTTGCACGCTGCGATCTAATGGTTCGCGCGGCGTGCCGTAGTTGTTGCCATGCACTGTGGCCCATTCGGCAAACTCGCCCGCCGACTTCATTCGATCGAACTCCATTTCTCTAATGAAGCGGTAATCGCGGCCGTTAACCTCGCCAGTGCGGCGCGGCCGGGTCGTGCAGGATACCGAAAGCTTGATTTCCGGATGGACGAGTTTGAGGCCATTGTACAGAGTCGTTTTACCGGCGCCTGACGGCGCAGATAGAATGAAAATAATTCCCTGCCTCTTAGCCAGAGGAGCCGGCGCACGGATCATTCGATGTTCTGGGTTTGTTCGCGGATTTTTTCAACCCGTTCCTTGCCTCGAAGAACAAGCTGAATCACCGGCAAATTTGGGACCTTCGAGCTAATCGTGTTGAGCTCACGATTCACTTCCTGCAACATGAAATCGATTTTCTTGCCCACCGGTTCGTGCTCTCGAGTCACCTTAGCCAGCTCGGCAACATGAGCTTTCAGCCGGACAATTTCTTCGTTGATATCGCCTTTTCCTACGGGACTCGCGGTTTCATTGGGGTCGCGTTCGCGGATCGCGCCGTTTTGCGCTGGGACAGTGGCATCCTTTTGTGTCCGCACGACGGCTTCCGCCCAGCTTTCGAGCTCGTGGGCAACCTGCTTCACGTGACTGATCTGTGATTCCATATCGACTCTGAGCTGACGACCTTCTCGCTCGCGTGATCTCTCGAGTTTTGTTAGAGCCGAACCGAGCGCTTTGAGAACAGCGTCGCGCTCGCCGACATGATCAGCTTCCACTTCGCGGATATGAAACAGTTCCGGAACCTGGGTCAGGCTAGAGAGGCCGAGCTCCCCGGCAAGGCGGTATTTTCTTTTGAGCTGCTTCAGGCTGGCGATATATTGCCCCACCAAGCCATCGTTGATTTCCAGTTTTTTCCCCTGTGGCTTGGTGCCATAACGGTTGATAAACAAATCGATTCGCCCGCGCGCGATTTTTTCTCGAACTGCTTTTCGGATCATTTCCTCGAACGACAGATACTCTCTAGGCACCCGCAGCTGCAGATCCAGGTGGCGGTGATTAAGACTGCGGATTTGCACCGTCACCTTTGCCCCCGAAACATTTTGCGATGCTTCGCCATATCCCGTCATGCTCTTCATCTATCGCGATCCTCAATAACCTTTTTAATCTTAGCCGCTGCAACCGCCACGGTGCCGATCTCATCACCGACAAAACCGGCCGCGACGTTGGCGAGTACCGCCGCGTCGTCAAAGCCTGCACCACTGGCCAAAGCCAAAGCGCACATCGCTACCACGGTGTCGCCGGCTCCGGTCACATCAAAAACATCTCTTGGCTCCGTGGGAAAGTGCTTCGGTGCGAGACGTCGGCGAAACAGGCTCATACCTTCCGCACCGCGAGTGATCAGCACCGCTTGGGCGCGCCATTTCCGCACAAGTTTTTTGCCGGCCGCGCCGAGAGACATTTCGTCGTGGATCGCGATCCCCGATGCTTCGCTCGCCTCGGTCTTGTTAGGGGTGATCAAAGTCGGGAATCGATAACCCTCATAGTTCTCTTTTTTCGGATCGACGATCGTAACGAGCTTCTCTCTGGAAGCCGCCGCACCGACGTGTTGCAGCAGTTCCTCATGAATTACTCCTTTACCATAATCAGAAATCACGATTCCGTCGTACCGCGCTGCGTTGGAGACGACGAAGTCGCGTATTTTTCCAAGCGTTCGGCGCTGGATGGGCTGACGGCTCTCGCGGTCGAGGCGGACGATTTGCTGATGGTGCGGGCTTGCGATGATCCGGCTTTTTTGAATCGTCTGAAAGTCCTCGTCGGAAATCACGCCTGACACCGACGCTCCCGCGTTGCGGAGCGCCTGCAGCACGCGTCTACCCGCATTATCCCGACCGACAATTCCACAGGCGGTCACCCGTCCGCCAAGCGCGCGGATATTCTGCACCACATTTGCCGCGCCGCCAAGGCTTGCGTTCTCCGATACCACCCTGAGTACGGGAACGGGAGCTTCAGGAGATAAACGCTCGACCTCACCCCAAATGAAGCGATCGAGCATGAGGTCTCCAACGACGAGCAAATGAACGGTTGAAAACTTGTCAAGAAGTTCGAGTCGTCTATTCATCGAGCGGGCGTTCAGATGCGAGCAGGCGCTGCGTCCAGTAGTTCGTAATAGTAAGTTTCGTTCGCTGCCGCCATCTGTTCGAGGGTAAAGTGTCGCTCTATCCGCTCCCGCCCTTGATGGCCCATCTGCCGAACCAGCAACCGAGCATGCACCAGTTTGGCGATCGCCTGGGCCAGCGCTGTCGCGTTCGCCGGCGGTACTAAAATTCCCGTGACACCGTCGGCGACCGACTCGGTGAGACCGCCTACACGGCTGGCAATAACCGGTTTGCCCGCCGCCATCGCTTCGAGAACCGCGACTCCGAGACCTTCGTATAAGGACGGCATGACGAATATATCGATGTCGGCGAGAAACTTCGAAATGTTATCGACAAACCCGAGAAACTGCACTTCCTCTTGCAATCCAAGATGAGCCGCTTGCAGTTCGAGTTGCTGGCGCAAAGGACCGGCGCCGGCGATTCGGTAGCTCAGATTGGCGCCATCAGCCTTTAACAAGGCCGCCGCCTCAAGCAAAAATTCGTGCCCTTTGCGCGCTTCGAGGACGGCGACAGAGCCGATCACCACTGGTTCTCTGAAAGTGAGTTTGTCCGAATCGTCTAATTTAAACCGAGCGAGATCGATGCCGCTGGGAATATGGCGTATTTTTTTGGGATTGACACCGGCCTGCGCGAGCAGTTCGACAATGACTCGTGAGATCGCGACTACGCCATCAAGCTTATGATTATAGAGGACCCTGGTGTACCAGCCATGGCGTTCCGGATAATCCATTCTTCGAGTCGCCACATACTTCGGTAGAGTTCTTTTCCGCCGGAGCCACAGGGAGAGTGCATGCGCCCGCTTGGTGTGAAAGTGAACGATATCAAAACTTTCGCTGTGAATCAGTCGCCTAAGCGCCGCGGCTGCGATGAAATCGATATCATTACGGACCGAAAGAGGCCGGAGCCGTACGTCAAGTTTCCGGCAATTGGCATATAACCGTCCGTTCGGATCGGCTAGGAGATCGTTTCGATGTCCTCTGGCTGACAGATAAGCCAGTAGACCAAACACCTGCGCTTCCCCACCCCCCCAGTTTTTCTCAGGATCGACATGCAGAATGTTGAGCAGGCGGCGACTACCGCTTCCGACCAAGTCTTTTTTTCTCCTCTAATTCAAGCTCCCAGAGCTTAGCATATTTGAGAAAAACATAAACGGCGGCCGTGACAGCGACGTAAAAACCGGCAAAGCCTTCCATGAATCCACGCTTCAAAAAGTAGGAACGTAAAAATCGGCCGGCGGGATGAAGAAGTGCCGCGCTAAGTCGCCAGTGGCTCCCGTCTTTCA
>DATBEY010000374.1:0-3506 GCA_036558765.1 Binatia bacterium
CCGCTGATGTGCCGGCCTGACAGAGCGATACCGCGGCCGTAATTGCGTTTCTTGGGTTTTTTCCATCCGGCAGCATCCAGGGCGCCCTGCAGCACTTCCTGAAAGCGCACATGGTGCAATTCATTGCCGACCGCATCGGCCTCGCCTTCGCCGAGGAAATTTTTCAAGCGGAACTCGGCCGGATCCATGCCGAGCTCCTGGGCGAGAATATCGGTATGGCAGTCGACGGCGAATGCGGTGGCCACCGCGCCCGGGCTGCGGTAATAACCGCCGGGAACGGTGTTGGTGTAGATCTGCAAAAATTCAATATCCGTGTTGTCGATACGATATTGCCCGCCCGCATAATGCCAGGTCGCAAGCGAGCTGTTGGATTTGAGCGCGCCGTAGCCGCCGCTCGCGTGCACTGCGCTTATTTTGCGCGCGACGATGCGGCCGTCGCGCTTGACCCCGCTCCGGATCGTAATCACCGTCGGATGCGCCGGGTTACTCGCCGATAATTCTTCGGCATAGCTCATCACCATTTTTACCGGCTTGCCGGTCTTCTGTGCGAGAAAATAAAGAACCGGCAAATCAACGCCATCGCCTTTGCCGCCAAACTCACCACCGACGTTGACAGGATGCATGCGGATACGCTCTTCAGGAATGGACAAACATTTCGCCAACTGGCTACGTACGCCGAAGGGATTTTTCACTGACGCCCAGACTTCGATTCGCCCGTCCGGCTCAATCATCAGGCTCGCGGCGTGCGGTTCGAGATAACCTTGATGCCGCGCGGGAACCCTAAACGTGTGTTCCAAGACCAAGTCCGCAGCTTCAAAGCCCTTTTGAATGTCGCCTTTGTTCCACGAAAGCCGCGTCAAGCCATTATGCAAATCCGTCGCGAGAATCTGCTTCGGGGCGCCGTCGTAGAGGGCGACGTCGTCGTGAAGCTTGGGCGCGCTCGGCGCCATCGCTTCGATGGGATCAAAGACCGCCGGCAACGGCTCGTATTCGACGTCGATCAGGTGCACCGCCTCCTCTGCGGCATCGGCGGTATCGGCAGCCACCGCGGCCACCCGATCACCGACGAAGCGAACCTTATCCCAGCACAGCACCGGCATGTCGCGAATCTGCTTGCCGATCAAAAAACCCTTTACGTCACCGCCAGTGATCATCGCCCGCACTCCGTGAACCTTCGCAGCCTTCGAAGTGTCGACATTTCGAATGTAGGCGTGAGGATGAGGGCTACGAAGAAATTTCGCCCACAGCAAACCCGGTAATTTCACATCGGCGGCATAAACGGTCGCGCCGCTCACTTTTCCGCTGCCCTCGCCGCGCGGCACTGCTGTGCCGACAACTTTTTGCTCAGCCATGGAGTTGGTTCCTCTGTACTGTTAATCTATGCCACAGAAACTAATCGGCTAATTATTACGCCATCGTCCGACCCGTCAAGTTTGGAGCAGAGCCGAATCACTTGTAATCGCGACAATCGGCTAATTTGGGAATCGATATGAACTGGCAAGACAATTTAATCGAGAACACCGCAGACGTCGGCGCGCTGATTCGCGTAACCAAGCGGATCGCGGTGCTCGGCATAAAAACCGAGGCGCAAGCGGATCAACCATCCGTGTATGTGCCGGCGTATCTCCAGAAAGCCGGTTTCGAAATTGTCCCTGTGCCGGTCTATTATCCCGATGCGACGATGATTCTCGGCGAAAAAGTCTATCGGCGAGTACTCGACGTTCCCGGCGACATCGACATGGTGGACGTGTTCCGCCGCTCGCACGATGTGACCGGTCACGTGGAAGATATCTTGGCCAAGAAACCGCGCTCCGTTTGGCTGCAATCCGGCATCCGTAACGATGCCGCCGCGGAAATCTTCGCCAAAGCCGGCATCAAAGTCGTACAGGACCGCTGACTGATGGTCGATCACCGGCGGTTCGCCGGGAAATAAACGTCGGCGGACCGGCCGGTCGCCCGACTAGGCCGCCAACCGTTTCGCCTTCAACTGCCGCGCGATAAACCCTTTTACCGTTTCGTGCGCCCGTTCGGTTTGCGGTCCCGGCTCGCGCACCCAGAGATGCTCACACCCTGCAAAGAGTTCGTATTGGCATTCGCCACCGGCGGCGCGATAAGACGCAACAAATTTTTCCTGCACCGCCGGCCGGACGTTATCATCGAGCTCTCCCTGCATAATCAGGAGCGGTACCAAGGTGACTTTTTCGCCACGATCGAGAATCTCCTGCGGATTGCCATCGTGAATCGCGTCCCACGGATTAAAGTAATTTTTGCTGTTTTGCACCATCTCGGAGCGGCCGAGCTTCTCGGCATTTAAAAAGCGTGCATAGGGATCGCTCACCGGCGAGCGTGTGGCAACATAGTTTAAAGTCGCATCCAGATCTGGCGCTTCGGCGAGCTTGTGCACGCAATAGTACGGATCGTGCGGCCGCATGGCGCATAGTTCGATCTCGTGACCGCCGCTGGAACTACCCAGTGCGCCGATCGTGGTGGGATCGCCGTTCCACTCGCGCGCCCTCTGCTTGAGCCAGCGCACACCGTAGTTGGCGTCCTGAATCGAAGCCGGGTAGGGCGCTTCCGGCGCGCGTGTCAAATCGATCGCCACCACCAGAATCCCACTCTTCGCGAGCGCCTCATCCATCATGGCGTTGGCGGTGCGGTCTTGATTGTTCCAAGCGCCGCCGTGCAAGTCCAAAAGCACCGGAAGGGGTCCGGCGCCCTGCGGCTGATAGACGCGCGCCATCAAGGTGCGTGGCGGTATGCGGCGAAACTCCGTGTCCCAGGTTTTGATCTCGAATCGGGCCGACGGATCATAGGCAACACTCATGACAGACCTCCTGTTTACTGTGTTACTCTAAAAAAATTCAGCATAGAAGTCGTAGCCGTCACAGAGTTTATTGGGTCGCTAGGTGATTGAGCAACCCTTACAAAAAGCGTCAGCCCCGAATGTTTTAACCGGGGGTCAATCCAAATTCCAGCACGATTCCCGCTAAAAACATGCGGCAATTACCAACTCGCCGGACAATCGAAATAATGAACATGCAAAGGACACCTACTGGAGCCTGTGAACGAACATGAGATTATGAATCATCACTTTGTGTTTTTATGGTGACGCCAAAATTTGATCAAGGCATCGGCGATTTATCGCCGACGATCCAGATATATAGCGTGCGCGATTCTGCGTAATCCGAGCCGTCTTCAGGCGATTTCACGTATTCGATCCGGGTGGGCTTCCATTCGTCGATGTCGAAATCATGCGCGATCACTCGGGCGCCCGGTTTCAGATGCTGCAGCTTTGGACGCAAAGCATTATTGAACCACTTGAACATGTAGAGCGTCACCACCGAGGCCTCGGAAATATCCACCGTAAGTCCATCTTGAGCGCGAAACTCGACGAGATGACTCACGCCTTCTTTCACCGCGTTCTCGCGCGCTTTGGCGACCAAATCCGGGTTCAGATCGACGCCCACGGCGCGAATGCCGTATTTTTTCGCCGCTTCGATAACAAC
>DATBEY010000375.1:0-14368 GCA_036558765.1 Binatia bacterium
TACAGTGGAGTACGAAGCAGAAATTCCCTTTGCGCGGATCGGGCCGCGTTTTTTGCGCGTCGTCGACACGCCTGTCATCGACGATCAGGGACAAGTCCACGGCTGGATTGCGTCGATGAGCGACATCACCGAACGCAAACGCACGGAAGATGAAATTGCTGCGCTCAACCAACAGCTCGCGCGCAATCTCTCCGTCATGACTCGGCTGCAGACCCTAAGCACGCGACTGGTACAGCCTCAAGAAATCGACGCGATGATGGAGAATATTCTCGCTGCCGCAATTGACATTGCCGGCGCCGATATGGGCAACGTGCAGCTGATAGACCGTGAGACGAACATCGTCCGCATGGTGGCTCAATCCGGCTTCCAACAGCCAAGCCTGCGGTTCTTCGCCGAAAATCCAGGAACCGCCGCTTGCGGTGAAGCGATTGCTCGCGCTGAGCGCGTGATCGTGGAAAATATCGCCACACATCCGATTTTCGCCGGCACGCCTGCCCGCGAGGTTGTGCTCGCCGCCGGCGCGCACGCGCTGGAAGCAACGCCGCTCATTAGCCGCTCCGGCCGTGTCGTCGGCGTGATCTCGACACACCATCGGCAATCTCATATACCCACTGAGCGCCAGTTGGTGCTTCTGGATGTACTGGCACGGCAAGCGGCAGATTTCGTCGAGCGCAGTGAGACCGAGGCTCTTCTCGCACAACGCGAAGAACATCTTCGGGCGATCATAGAAACCGCGGTCGACGGCATCATGACCATCGATGAAAGCGAAACCATTACCACGGTTAATCCAGCGACCGAGCGCATTTTTGGCTATTCGGCAGCCGAGATCGTCGGTCAGAGCCTGCGCAAGCTAATTCCGACTTCGTCTGCATCCGGAGCGGATTCACTGGTCGCTAACGACTTGAACGGCCGGAAAAAGAATTTCATCGGCATGGCCGGCGAAGTCGAAGCCAAGCGCAAAAACGGTACGCCCTTCCCGCTCGACCTGGCGATAAGCGAAACTCGGATCGGCGATCGCCGTATGTTTATCGCAATTCTGCGTGACATTTCGGACCGCAAGCGAGCCGGCGACCTCCTCAGGCAGGCACGAGACGAATTGGTAAAAGCGAACCAGGACCTGGAGCGGCGCGTGCGCGAGCGGACAGCCGATCTCGAGCAAGCCAATGCGGCTTTACTCCGAACCATTGCGGGCCAAAAGCGGCTCGAAGAGCAATTGCGCCAGGCGCAAAAAATGGAAAGCATTGGCACGCTGGCTGGGGGCATCGCTCACGACTTCAACAATATCCTGAACATCATTCGGGGTTACGCCACGCTGATCGGTCAACAACCTCTGACGGCGGAGCAGCTTGAAGAGAGCTTGAGAGTGATCGATAAGGAAATCGACCGAGGCGCTTCCGTTGTGCGCCAACTACTGACCATTGCGCGCAAGTCGGAAACGCATTTGGCGCCTACGAATATCAGCGATATCGTTCTCACCCTCAACGATCTGATCAAAACCTTTCCCAAAAACATCACGGTCTCGCTGAACCTCGATACGAGGCTAATGCCCGTGTTGGCGGATCGCAATCAAATGAGCCAGGTGCTGCTCAATATTTGTCTCAATGCCCGCGATGCCATGCCTGCGGGCGGCCAGCTCACGATTCAGACCGAAAAAATCGACGCCGTGGAAATGCGTGAACGCCACCAGGTGGAGGCGGCATCGGGAGCCTACGTCTGTATTAGGATCAGCGATACGGGGATCGGTATCACAGAAGAAGTGCGTGCCCGTATGTTCGAGCCCTTCTACACAACCAAAGGAATCAGCGAGGGAACCGGTCTTGGCCTGGCGATCGTCTACGGCATTGTCAAAGAACACAATGGCTTCATCGAGGTCGAAAGCGAGCTCCGCCAAGGCACGACGTTTCGAGTTTACTTGCCAGTACTGGAATCGGCAGAAACCCCCGTGCCAAAGGAAAATAAGAAGCAAGCCTCTGCGAAGCTGGAGCATCGGCGCGGCACGATCCTCGTTGTGGAGGACGAAGAACCCCTGGTCCGGCTTTTAAACAAAGTTTTGCCCCGGGAGGGGTATCAGGTTTTTGCCGCTACGGACGGAGAGCAGGGGCTCGATGTTTATCAAGACCACAAATCAGAGATCGACATCGTGCTGTTGGATCTCGGCTTGCCCAAGATGACTGGAATGGATGTAATCCCGAAATTGAGAGAACAAAATCCCGATGTCAATATCGTGATCGCCACTGGCTACCTGGAGCCTGAATTGAAGGCGGAACTCCTGCGCGCGGGCGTCAGAGAGTGCATCTACAAACCCTATTTGCTCAATGAAGTTTTGGAAAAACTAGATGCCGTGCTGGAGACTCCGCGAGTTTAACGTGAGTTGGCGAATCGCAGCTTGATTCACAACCCATTCATGAACCCGGTTTCGTCGAGCTCCCGGACCAAATGCGAGTCGATAAAATCCTCCGGCTTCGCCGTCCGCGCCTTCGGCTGCCCTTTTTCCAAAGTTTTTAGCAGAACCGCCACTCCCTCGGCTGTCGGATAAGGCGGCACCTCGAGATGAAGCGTGACTCGTTCGTACGCGTCATCGAGCACTTCGCGATCGTTCGTGCCGAGATACTTCGCCATCACGCGTGTGGCGAACGCTTTATCTTTTTTGGCGAGCGCGGCGCCTTCGATGTAGGCTCTTAAAAACCGCCGGACTGTGTCTTCGTTGGTCTTGAGGTATTTTCGCGTCGTGACGACGCCGTTCTGATGAATGGTCGCCTCGAGTTTAGCCATGTCGAGCAGCTCGCGCATGTTTGCTTTCTTGGCCCGTAAGATTGCCGGCACCGACAATGCCGCGCCCTGAACTTTTCCGGTAAGCAGCGCGATCAGGGTTTCGGGTTGTCCACCCGTTTGTACCATCGCGACGTCCCGGTCGGGATTGAGGCCGTTTCTTTCCAATGCAAAACGTGATGCAAAGTCGGAGAGCGTGCCAAAGCGCGTCGCGCCGAAGAGTTTGCCTTTGAGATCGGTGAACCGTGCAATCTCCGGTCGGCTAAAGATCGAGAAGACAAACTTCTTGATAATGGTCGCTACGATCACCGTATCGGCGCCGGCGAAATTTGCCACCATGGAGGCGGTGCCGCCAAGCTGAATAATCGGCACTTCGCCCGCAAGCATCGCCTGCAGAGCCATGGAACTGCCGGGAATCGATATCGCTTCGACGGCGAGGCCATGCTTTTCATAGAAATTCGCCTCTTTGGCAAACCACATCGTCATCTGCGGTGCCCCCACCGAGCCGCCGCCGACACGAATCTTTTCGAGCTTTCTTTCCTGCGCTGCGCACGGGGAGCTCGCCGTAAAACACAACAACGCAAGCGCCAAGAGGATCTGAGTCTGCTTCATGGTCTTTAATGCTTCAGTGCGTGCCGCAGATGACGTTCAGCACGGCTTGGCGCTTCTCCTCTTTAACGACTTTGAGCGCGCGCTCCAAGGCGGCGGGCAACTGCTGCGGATCATCGACCATTTCGCCGTACCCGTCGTGAGCGGTAACGATTTTTTCATAGCGCGGCGACGGCGTGAGATCGCAGAGTGGATAATTTTCCGTGCTGACCGCCCAGCCGTCGGGCATCACTTGCTGGGTTGCCGCTTTGGTGGAATGCCAGATCGCGTTGTTACAGACGATCGTGAGCAGAGGCAGATTGTACGCCTGTGACACGAAATGACAGGCGGTCGGATTATTGAACATATAGGTGCCGTCGCCGCAGCTGACAATCACGGTTTTTTCGGGATGGGCTAGCTTCATTCCCAACCCGCCGCCTATGCCCCAACCCAAGCCGCCGGCGGGAGAACCGCCGAAGTAACTGCCCGGCTCGCTCAGGCTGAGCTGTTCCTGCGACACCCCATGATCATTGACAATCAGCGTATCGGCATCTCTGACTTGATCGACGCAATGGGACAACCACGCCGTATCGATGGGTCGCTGCCGGCTGGCTTTTTCTGCCTTCTCTTTCGCGCGTTCACGAGTTTGCCGGTGGCGCAGGCGAATGCTTTCCGCCCGATCTGCCAGGGCTTTCTCGTTTCCGCTGTGTGATTTCAAAGCATGGGCGAGCAATTCCAAAGCGAGCTTGGGATCGCCGCCGATGGAAATGTCTTTGGGAAAGTTTCGAATGGGAATTGCGCCATAATTGGGATCGCGAGCGATCTGAATAATCTTGCAGTTCTCAGGCGGTTTGCCTTGGACCGGATACCAAGGCACATCGGATTCAACCACCACAATCACGTCGGCATCTTTGATATACGGCGCCGAGCTGACACCAAGATGAAAATCGTGCGTATTGGGAAAACTCACGAAGGGGCTCGCCGGTGTTACCACGGGTGCGACCAGCGCCTCGGCAAATGACACCATGGCACTCATGGCGCTCGGATCCGAACCCAAACGACCTGTGATGATCACCGGATGGGTTGCACGGCTCAAAACCTCCGCAGTCCGCTTGATGGTTTCTTCGCTTGGCCGTAAAGCTTCTTCTCGCTGCTTGCGAAATGGATGAATGGTGACGGACTCCATTTTCTGGGCCAAGACCTCACGCGGTAATGTCAAATAAACCGGACCCTGCGGATTGCCGAGCGCCATCTCCAGCGCCCGATCGACGACGGTCTCGACTTGATCACCATTGCGTAGCTCGTAGTCCCAGCGTGTAAACTCGCGCAGCAAGCTTCCCTGATCCAAAGATTCCTGACCCCAATGAATGAAATTGCTGCGACTGCCCCGCAATCCTTCCTCCGTAAGCGGTGTCCGGCCCGCCGAAAAGATCATCGGCACATTGAGCCGCGAGGCGTTCATGACCGCTGCGGACGCGTTTCCAGTTCCGACGATCACGTGAACCATGACCACTTGCGGTTCGCCCGTGATCATCGCGTAACCTTGCGCCATGCTGACGGCGACGAATTCATGGGGAACGGTGATCGGCTTGGGAAATTCCTTTTTTTCCGCCGCAAATTTTGCCAGGCCGTCGATAATCGGCCCGAAATCCGTGCCGCTATTGCCGAAGAAATATTTGATCCCGCGCGCACGCAGGATTTCCAAATAAGCCTGACCGACCGTCTCGACCGCAATCGTGATTGATTTACTCATTTCCATATGGATCTCCTAACTTTCAACTCTGCAGATCAATTCTCTCGGTACGCGGCGGAACGAATTCGTGACTCCAAGGTCTCGCTTGTGATCTTCGTATATTGTGTGCTGCAGCTCTGCTTACTTGAGCACCTGCTGAAGCAACGAGAAATCCACAAGCTGTGATGGCACCGCGTTTTTGATACCTGCTTCGGCCAACATCGTCGTAACCAGCGAATTCAATGTGGGCTCGTCCACCATGCCATTTTTCGTGTAGTTGTTTTTTGCCATTTGGTAGATATCGGCGGCCATCTCCCGATCGAGCTTGAGCCAGCTCATCAGGACCTGCTGGGTGCCTTCGGGGTTCTCTTGAATATATTTTAGCGCGGGCGTCATCGCTTTCAGCATGCGCTTGACCTGATCGGGCTGCTCCTTGAGCTTTTTGAGATTGACGGCAAGACCGCCCGCGATCAGACCATGCAGATCGGCGGCGTTCACCAGAAACTTGAGCCCGGCTTTCTTCGCCCGAAACGCTTCGCCGTAGTCCATCATCGAGCTGTCGATGGTGCCGGAAAGCATCGCCGCGATGCGTGTGCCGGTGTCCACGACTCGATAGACGACGTCGCGATCGGGATCCAAACCATAGTGCTTCAGAATAAACTTCGCCGAAATCTGCTGTGATCCGAGCAGGCCGGGCACGCCCACCGATTTTCCTTTGAGCTCGCTTACCGATTTGACCTCCGGTCGCACGACCAAGCCCCAGAACGGTCGCATCGTGCCAAGCAAAACGATTTTGATTGGCAAGCCCCGGGCCGCCGATACGAAGCTCGAACCCGCTCTCAGGGTATAGTCGACGTTACCGCTCGCCAGCGCCGCCCGGTCGACCTCCGAGCGCGTTAAGAGAAACTTAATATCGAAATTCTGCTCGCGCATGAAACCGCGCTGTCGCGCGATTTCGGCAGGAAGAAAAGTTACCGTCGGCCCGGCATAAGAAGCAATGACTTCTTCGAGCGCAAGCGCCTGCGCCGGCCACAGCAATGACACAAAGGCGAGTGAAAGTAGAAGCTGCGATCTTAAGACTACGGGCATTAAATACGCGAGCACTAATCGCTCGCGCCCTCCTCGCGATACAGATCGAGCGCTTTGAGCACGGGACCATCGCTCATGGAAAAGAGAATTGCTTCGTCGGAAGCCGATCGGTTCAAATGAGAATGTCGATACCAAAGCGGCACGACAAACGAGTCGCCCTGTTCCCATTCGAAGCAGCGATCGCCGATCTGCGTCGTGCCGCTGCCGCGAAATGCGTGGTAGATCGCAGTGCTCGTGTGTCGATGGGTTTCTGTACGATCACCGGGTGGGAGAAGCTGTACGGCGCATCCGATCGTCTTCATCGTTGGCCCGCCGTCCAGGGGATTGCGATATTCGAGCAGATAACCGTCGAAAACATTCCTTCTCGACGGATCCTGTGCCAGTGCCCGCAGCGCGGGCTCGGTGTCGCGCCACTTGAAATGAAAGAAATCTGCTAACGGAAGTCCGTGGCGAATAGATCTGCCGAGCTGGCTCATCGTTTCTTCACTGCTTTTCTCGATCGGCTGGCGGCGCTCCGGATACCGCTCTTGCATCACCTGATGGAGCGCGGTGATCAGCGGAAAATCCAATCCATCCAGCCAGATCATCGGCTGCTTGGAATCGTTGGAATGATCATGCCAGGTGAGCTTCGGAGTTAAAATGAGATCGCCCGGCTCCATCACGCACTGCTGCCCGCTCACCGTCGTATAAGCTCCGTTGCCCTCAAGCACGAAACGGAGCGCGGCCGGCGTATGGCGATGGGCTCGGGCATTTTCTCCGGGCTTTACGTACTGAAAAGAAATCTGCAGGGTGTGTGTCGCAAAGCCGTGCCGGCGGTCTAGACCGGGATTGACCAACCGAACGACACGCCGCTCGCTATTTTCGAGACTGATCACCTCGCCCGCGCGAACGAGACTCTGGCGAACGTCGCGCCATTTCCAGAGACAGGGCTCGACGGAAGTCATGGGCTCCGGCGGCAATCCCTCCATCCCTAGGCTCCAATAACCGGAGAGATTCTTCTCCGCCATATCTTGGTCAAGAAGCGTCACGCTATCGCTCGCTCGGCTCATTGCCGTTCACCTCGCATTACTTGTCGCCTGCATAACGCTTTGCTTCCAGGGCTGTCAACCGCTTCTGAAGACTCAATGGAACAGAATGATTGCTCTAGAGTGCAGCCGTAAATGACGATACAGGTCTATTGTTGCGGAGTCTGCCGTGCGTCATGACCGCTTCGATCGTGACGCACTACCTGGTTGAGGAGTACCGCAAACCTATTAGTTCGATCGGAGGGAGAAATCTTTTTTGTTTTAGAAATCGGGTCGGTCTTTGAGCCGGACTAGAATGCTCCAGTATCCAGCAGCGAAAAAACAATCTCTTTCAGCGCCGGATCGATGGTGTCGAGCCGCGCCACCGCCGGTCCGCCCGCCAGAGACTCGATAATTTCCGTCAAGTCTTCCGGCTTGACGCCGGCGTACCAGTTCTTTTGTGGGTGGATAACGATGTTGGGCCCGAAATCGCACCCGCCGAAGCAAATATAAGGTTTCACCTCAGCATCCAGAGCTCGTTCGGCGACCTTCTGGGTAAGCTCGTTGAGCAGTTTTTCAGAGCCGCGGCTCAAGCAGTCAACATTCTGGCAGACAAAGCAAGTTTGTTTCATCTAGATAACCCTTTCACTACGGTCTTTTTAACGCAACTCGCAGCGCGGATTCAACCGCGCGTGGGCAAACGTCTGCTTTGAGCGGAGTCAATAGTCACACCGCCAATTCACAATGAGCCCGGACCATTCACAAGGCTTGACTAGATCACCTGCAGTCGATAACTTTGCGACGGCTTTTTCAGGGAAATACGGCTAACACGCCAACTGACGAGCAAGGGGGCTTTCATGAAGCATCGTCGCGCTTTGAAATGGGTTGTTTGTTTCAGCTGGCTCACAATTTGGGTTGCGCCCCTTTGGGGGCAAGCAAATTTTTACGAGGGCAAGACGGTCACGGTGCTGATCGGCGCAAAGAGCGGCAGTCTCGAGATTGCTGCGCAGATCGTCTCCCATCATTTGGGAAAATATTTGCCCGGCAAGCCTGCGGTAATCCTGCAACATATGCCCGGCGCGGCTCATCTATTGGCCACCAATAATGTTTTCAATGTTGCCAAGCCGGATGGATTGACCATTCTGGCAGCCAACCCCAATGTGGCCATCGCCCAACTCTCCAAGGTCGAACAGGTGCGCTTTGACGTCCGCAAATTTCAATGGCTCGGGTCATCCGGCGCCGATGGCGTGATGTTTTCCATCAGGCCTGACTTGCCGTACAAAAGCGCTGATGACATCAAAAAGGCCGATCACGAAGTCATCGCCGGCACCACCGGGCCGGGTTCGAATGCGCACGATTTTCCGCTGCTGCTCAAGGAATTCGCTGGATTCAAGCTCAAGCTCGTGCCTGGCTATCCATCCAACAGCGATGTACTGCTCGCCCTCGAGCGCAAGGAAGTAGACGCGTGGTCGGCGCTCGCGACCACCATCAAGCTCGCTGCCGATCGCGGCGCCGTACGGCCCTTGGTTCGGGGCCGAGTCGCTTTGCCCGGCTTTGAAAGTTTGCCCATCGATGAAGATCTGGCGACAAGCGCTCTCGGAAAATCCTTGATGGCGATTAAATCGATCCCAGGCGCGATCGGCCGAGCGTTCGCCGTACCGCCGGCCACGCCCAGTGACCGAGTCGCACAATTGCGTGATGCTTTCGCCAAGGCGATCAAGGATCCGGACCTCATTGCGGAAGCAAAGAAGGCCAAAATCGAAGTCCAATATATAGCTCCCGAGCAAGTGCTGAAGGATTTCAACGCGCTGATGAATCAAACACCCGAGACACTGAAAGAAATGGGGAAATACATCAAGGCCGAAGGTTAACTCACGACAATCGAGCCGATGCCTCCGTGCCGAAACTCAATGCACGGCTTGAGCGATTTGAAGAGTTATTGAACGAACAATTCTGCTCGATGCTGGAGTGTGCTTTAAGTTCGAATCGTTTTGCGGAGCATGAAGCCAACTATTTCTTGATGAACCGTTGGACCGGCATATTGCCTTGCTCGAACCGCGGATCATACGGCATACCTTCGCGAATCCGGCTCAAATAATTGTCCCGATTGACGCCGAAGAGCTCGTAGCGATACAGATGATTCAGCAAGAACGTGTGCACGCCCATTTGATAAAGCTTTCCCACCGCGCCTGAAGTCAATGCAGCGTGCTCCTCGGCCGTCAGTTTGAATTCGCTGAGAACCTTTTCGGGCTCTTCTTTCATCCGTTTCCGAAACGCCGGATCGTTGTCAGTCAGATAAAGCAGCTTGTTAATTTGATAAACGCTCACGTTGCACCACGCTTCCGCCAACATCACTCTGAGCGTCAGAGTGAGTGAAACTCGTCGGGTTATCCTTCGATACGGCGGCGCTGCTCGCTGCTTACTCAGGATATCGGAGGAGCCCGATTTCCCGAGTAGGCAAAGCGCCTATCGAGGGATTCGCGACCGGTCCTCAGTGTAATTTTCACACCATCTCGACCTCAGCGACAATCGCGCCTTAAGTCATTCGAATTTCCATACCGCATAACCGTTGCCTTCATCCGCCTCGAGAAAAAGCGGCTTGGTTTTTCCGACCGCACCTGCGACCGTGATCCAATTTAAAAGCTCGCCGCTGTTATTTCCAGCGGCGTTGATGCGTTCTTCGGTCGCGCGGCGTGCGAGGGTTTGGTATTGCCCGCGCACAAGCAGCTTGGCAATCGTCTCTGCCCATTCCGTATCGATCCAGCCCCGCAACGGTCCGCCGACATCCATGGCGAAACAGCCACTGGCGATCAATGCGACGCGCTCGCTGCCGTCCCACGCCTCGATAAACCGGCGTACCATGCGTCCCAATGCCACACAGCGCGTTGCCAGCGGCAGCGGCGATGCAAACCCGTTGGTATAGATCGGCACAACCGGAAGTCGCATGCCCGGATTGAGAAAATGCAGCGGCACCGTCAACGAATGATCGAGTCTTAGCTCGTGTGCTGCGGCGAGATCAAACTTGTCGTGCACGCCGTACCCATACAGCGCCTTCGCGAAAGGGACATGACCGCGCACGGTATAGCGCGGCATCGGACACCAATCTTCCTGCGGTCCCTGCGCTTCTTCCGCCATTCCGATGCAGAAAGAGGGTAGATTGTTGTAGAAAAAATTGACGAAATGGTCGCTGTCAACTTCGATAATCACGTCGGGTTCGGCTTTTTCCACCTGCTCCCGCACCTGCTTCATTAACATTTCACCGCGGATTTTTCCCGGCGCCTGTTGCATCTCGAACACGAGCCGCGGCGGATGGGGCACGCCTGCGGCCAAAACCAGTTTGCCCATGAAGTTCTCCTGGAAAAGAATTATTCCCTACGTATCAGCAGCGGGTGTGATTCTCAATGAGGCAAAAAAGTTGGATTCAAATGGTTAGGCGCTCTAAGCAAAAGCATTCGGAAAACTCTCTGCGGAGTTTACCCTGAGCGCATCGGCGGGGTTCAAGACAAATTCAACTCTGATACAGCGTTGCGTATATCACTTGAAGGGTTTTCATCCATGAAATATAGTCGCGCCATTTTCTTGAAGATTTTTATCTAACCCTGTTATGAGAGCTATGCCGCGTTAAGGAGAGCCGTTTAGAATGTTCGATGCTTTTATCGAAGGTCTGATTCTAGTTCTCCAGTGGAAAGCGTTCAGTTTGATGCTCGTTGGCATGGCCCTCGGCTTTTGCGTTGGGCTCCTTCCCGGCATCGGCGGCGCGGCAACTCTTGCATTGATGATTCCATTCATCTTCAAAATGAGTCCCGCGGAGGCGTTCGCTTTCCTGCTGGGTATGCATTCCGTCGCCGCGACAACGGGCGATATCACTTCGGTGCTCTTCGGCGTGCCCGGAGAAGCGATCTCGGCGGCCACCGTGGTCGATGGGTACCCAATGGCGAAGAAAGGCGAAGCCGGACGCGCGCTGGGTGCCGCGCTGATGAGCTCACTATTGGGTGCTCTGATCGGCGCGGTTGCGCTCGCCCTCGCCGTTCCGATTGTGCGACCGCTGGTGCTCACGTTCGGCTCGCCGGAACTTTTTATGCTCTCGCTCATTGGAATTTCATGCATCACTTCCCTGAGCGGAGCCACCACACGCGGGCAGATCAAAGGCTTTGCCATGGGACTCTTCGGTCTGCTCATCTCGACCATTGGCCAGGAGCGACAATCCGGCTCGCTTCGGTTCGATCTCGGCATGATGTATCTCTGGGACGGGCTCGATTTTGTCCCCGTTCTCGTCGGCATCTTCGCCATTCCTGAAATCATCGATTTGGCGGTTCGCGGCACTTCCATTGCGGGCGACCGCCCGCCGGAAAATTTGAGTAGCGGCGTCATGGAAGGCGTCAAAGACACCTTCCGCCATTTTTGGCTCGTTTTTCGTTGCTCCATCATTGGCGTTTTCGTCGGTATCATGCCTGGCGCCGGTGGTGGTGTGGCGCAATGGATGGCGTATGCACACGCGGTTCAGAGCGCGACGGATTCGAAGGAACGCGGCGGTTTCGGCAAAGGAGACATCCGCGGTGTATTGGGTCCCGGCGCCGCCAACAATTCCAAAGAAGGCGGCGAACTGATTCCCACGGTTGCTTTCGGTGTGCCGGGGAGCGGCGCCATGGCAATCTTGCTCAGCGGTTTTCTGATTATGGGTATCATGCCCGGACCGGAAATGTTGACCAAGCACCTTTCTCTCACCTTCTCCATGGTTTGGACCCTCGCCATTGCCAATGTGATTACGGTCATTCTTTCGCTGGCGATACTCGATCAGCTCGCGAAACTGACTTACGTGCGCGGCGGCCTCATCATTCCGTTTATTTTGTTGCTGGTTTTTGTCGGCAGCTATACGGCGAACGGACAAATTGCCGACCTGATTGTCACTTTGATTTTCGGAGTGCTCAGTTATTTTATGGTGCTTTTCGGTTGGCCTCGGCCGCCCTTTGTGCTGGGCTTCGTTCTCGGCAAAGTCATCGAAACTTATCTGTTCATATCGATGACCCGTTACGGTTTCAGCTGGCTCACGCATCCCATCGTCGTAGCTTTGATGATACTGATGGTCGTGGTGATCGCTTATCCCTATATTCAGCAGCGTCGCCAACGTGCGCGCGAACCAGCTCATGCGTAAGGGCAATTTCGTTTTTTGCATTTTTTTAATCGCCATAGCCGCCTATGCGACTTTTGCGGCGACAGGTTGGTCGTTCAAAACCAAGCTGTTTCCATTGGCCGTCAGCATTCCTCTGCTAACTTTGCTGTTGATTCAGGTGCTGTTAATGATCGGTGGCAAGGAGCAAACAAACGAGAGCGCCGCCATGGACATCGATTTTTCCATCGAGGTTCCTCCCGAAGTGGCGCGCCGGCGCGTATTTGGGATCTTCGGCTGGATCGTTGGCTTTATTATGCTCGTTTATCTGCTCGGTTTTCCGTTGACCGTACCGCTGTTTATTTTTCTCTATTTGAAATTGCAAAGTAACATCCGCTGGCTCACCACGGTCGCAATCACGGTCGTGACTTGGGGCTGTTTCTACCTGCTGTTTCAGTCCCTGGTCCATATCCAGTTCGAAGCCGGCGCCATTCAGAGCTGGCTCGGTATGTGAGCATCGAGGAGGATTGATTTGCACCACTAAGGACGAAGCCCACGAAGAGTAAGAACAATTCAATCTCGCGCGCTTCGTGTTGTAATAAGGCGGCTCTACGCTGGAGTCGAGACTGCCTCGAAGAATTCTCAATATGAAACATGCTATAGTCGAGATGACGTTCGCGGCGGGAGGACAATGATTCATGCGCTTCGGAAGTTTTAGCTACAACCAAGCACGGCCTTGGGTGGCGGAAAAGCAAGCATTCGAAGAATTGCTCGAGCAAATTCTGTTAACCGAGCAGCTGGGATTCAACGAAGCCTGGTTTGCCGAACACCACCACTCCGACTATGGCATGCTCGCTTCGCCCAATTTGATCATTGCCAATCTCGCACCGCGCACAAAACGTTTGCGCATGGGCAATCTCGTCAGCGTTTTGCCGCTCTACGACCCCATGCGCTTTGCCGAAGAATGCGGCATGCTGGACATTTTGACCAACGGCCGCTTGAACGTTGGCCTCGGTCGCGGTGTACCCAAAGACGATATCAAGCATCGGCTCGACCGCGATACCGCCCAGGCTCGTTTCGAGGAAGGGATCGAGATATTGATGCGCGCCTGGACTGGCGAGACCTTCAGTTACTCGGGTAAGGCGTGGGGTTACGAAGAAATCTCCTGTCGGCCTTTACCCCTACAAAAGCCTCATCCACCGATTTACTACGGCGCCACTTCCCCGGACAGTCCGGCCATGGTCGCACGTCGTGGCTGGAACCTGGCGCTGTCGCGCCAACCACTCAGCAACTGCGCCCGCGCGATTTCGGCGTATCGCGAAGAGCGCGCCAAGCACCCTGAGCTGACCGGTACAGGCAACGCGATAATGGTGCGTGATATTTATGTCGCAGATTCGGACGAGCAAGCGTGGCGTGAAGCCGGTCCGGAGATCACGAGGTTTTGGCAGCTTGCCACGGAAAACTTTTGGCGCGGCGACTTGCTCTCTCCTGAAAGCCTGCCGAAGTTCACCGAGCGCTATCCCTATTTCCCTGGCGGACTGACGATTCAAAAAATGAACGAATGGGGCACATCGCTAATCGGCAGCCCACAGACGGTGATTGAAAAAGCACGGGAGATGATTGCAATCACGCGACCGGACACTCTGGTCGGGATGTTCAGCTTCGGTGGTTTGCAGCATCAGCAAATCATGCGCTCGATCGAGCTCTTCGGAACCCAAGTTGTTCCGGCATTGGGCATGTAAGTGCCGCAAAAGCGCAACTACGCCCAAGCACATTCATTTCCTTAACTGTGAAACGGGGCTGATTTTCGAATAGCCGCATGGCGGCCATTATCCACTGACGTAAACGAACAATCATGGAACAGAACAGTCAGATCCAATGGCTTGCCGTGCTTGATGATCGCTTCGATTGGCTCAACGTTGCCGACTGGGAGGCGCGAGACGGCGGCCTGCAGCCGGTCCGAGTGCCAAAGCTCTGGCGCGATCGATGGCCGCCACGGACGGCGCGTCGCGGTAAGTCGGCGGCGGGCGTTGCACTGCGCTTTCGCACCGACTCCAAAATCCTCGCTTTGCGCGTGAC
>DATBEY010000376.1:0-11864 GCA_036558765.1 Binatia bacterium
CGCTATGAAAAAGCGCCGAACGAGATCGATCGCAATATTGTTCCGGCGCTGGTGGCCATCGTGGCGCATACCGGCACGGTTTCCGATTACGAGATTTTCTACCGAAGATTCAAAGAGGCCGCGACGCCGCAAGAAGAAACCCGCTTTCTATTTGCTCTGGCAAATTTTCGTGAACTGGAGCTGATCGATCGGACTCTTGAGCTTACCATCAACGGCCAAGTGCGGACGCAAAATGCGCCTTATTTAATGCGCGGCATTCTTCTCAATCGCACGGCGCGCTCCAGAGCTTGGTCGTTCATGAAGGCGCACTGGGAAGATATGCTGCAGCAATATCCTGACAATTCGATCCCGCGCATGTGCGAAGGCATCGTTGGGTTGGTGCGACCCGAACTGGAAAAAGACGTGCGCGATTTCTTTGCGGCGCACCCGGTGAAACAGGGCAGTAAACAACTGGAGCAGCACCTCGAAAGGCTGCGGGTGTTCATCGAATGCCAGAAGCGCTGGGCGGATTTTCTGCGCGGCTAGCGAAGTCCCGAGGCGCGGTTCGCGAGCGGCTTTTGCCGGCTGAGAATTTCCAGCAAAATCCTAAAAAGAATCCTTGACAGGTTTGGTTAGTAAATGCTAACTAACCTGAATGGCAAACATTCCGCGCCTCTCGGCCGAGGCCCGCAAAGAGGCGATTGTCGAAGCGGTGCAGGATGTGTTTGCTGAAAAGGGGTTCGACGGGACGACGACCCGGGACTTGGCCAAGGCAGCCGGCGTTTCAGAAGCGCTTCTTTACAAGCATTTTCCCAGCAAGGAATCGCTTTATGCGGCCATGCTCGATGGTTGCGCAAAGGGGCCGACTTTCGCGGAGGCGAGCCGGATTTTGGGCCTGGAAGCTTCCACTTCGACCCTGGTTGTGATGGTCCATTTCATGATCTCGCATTACGTGCTGGGGCGTCCTGGAGATACGCACCGGGCGGCGTTGAATTCTTTATTAGTACGTAGCTTGTTAGGCGACGGCGAGTTCGTTAGGTTGATGCATAAGAAGCTCGCGTCGGCCTGGCTCAAGAAATTCGAATCCTGTTTAGTTGCGGCGGCGAAGGCCGGGGAAACGCATGATGTGCCGCTCCGTCGCGATCTTTGCGTCTGGTTTGTTCAGCACGTGGCGTTTTCGTTGATGTTGCATCTGCAACCGAAGACGCCGGCGGTCAACTACAAGGTTTCCAAAGAAGAGCTGGTTTCCCAGGCAACCTGGTTCGGACTTTTAGGTATTGGGCTGAAGGAAGAGGCGGTACGGCGCTACTATAGCCCGAAGGCATTGCAGTTGCTAGGCTGACCGTAGAGTAAGTGAGAATTTACTAATCAACAGTCAGATCATTACGGAGGGGCGAATGATACTCAAGGGCTCAAATGAAAACGGCGCACCAAAAACTGCCGCGTTCGATGAAAGAATCGGCTCGCTGTTCCAGCCGGACACTCTGTTAGGAGAAGATTTTGCTGCGAATTTCCGCCGGAAGCTGCCGCTGGAACCGGAGCGCACGCTGTTGCTGGCGATTCTCGAAGACGGCATTCGCTGTTATCAGGAAAATATCTACGCCTCGGGCGGCAAGCGGCGCTCGCTGTTCGAGGAAGCACGCGATTGGCTCTTTAGCGATGAAACCGGGTGGTTCTGCTCGTTCGTTTCAATTTGTACCCTATTGAATCTCGAGCCCAATTACATTCGCCGCGGTTTGCGGCAATGGGAAGCGCGGACTCGAAAAACATCTCAGAAAAAGCCTCAGGGAGCAGTTGTAAACGATCAGCGCCTGGTCGCTTGAGGTGGAACCTCGTGAGACGCGCGGTACGGACCCGTGCAGGCGTTAAACACCTGCTCGGGTTTCTGGCGGCGCTTGAGTTAGCAGCAGCTTGCGGGCGCAGCCAACAGACTACCTTTGAACGTCCGCCCGCCCCGGTCACAACGGCAACTGCGGTGGCACGGGACGTCCCGGTGTATATCGACGCGGTGGGGAAGATTGTTGCCCGCGAAGTCGTATCGATCCAGCCGCAGGTTTCCGGGCGGATCACTAAGATTCACTTTGTCGACGGTGCGAATCTCAAAGTGGGGGATCTGCTTTTCACAATCGATCCGCGGCCGTACCAAGCGCAGCTCAATCAGGCAGAGGCCAATCTGGCGCAAGCTCTGGCGGCGGCTGATCTAGCTAAGGTGAACTTCACCCGGGTCGAAAATGTCAATGACCCGCGCGCCGTATCCCGTCAAGATTACGATACTAAGAGAAATGCCGTAACCACGGCGGAAGCGACGATCCAGCAAAATCGTGCCGCAGTGGAAACGGCGCGCCTGAATCTGGAATACTGCACAATTCGATCGCCGATCAACGGTCGCGCCGGACAGCGAACCGTCGATGTCGGGAATGTGGTTTCTGCGAACACCGGATCGCTTCTAGTGATCCAGAGGCTCGACCCAGTTTATGCTGATTTTACTGTAACCGAGAGTGATCTTGGCGCTGTCCAGCGCAACATGACCAATCGAACGTTAGCAGTCGAAGTGAGTCTGCCCAACGACGACGGACCGCCGCGGGAGGGCAAACTCACGTTTCTCGACAACGCCGTGCAAGACGGCACCGGAACGGTGAAGCTTAGGGCGACGCTCAACAACCCCGATCGCCGGTTTTGGCCTGGCCGATTTGCGAAAGTTCGATTGATCTTGAATACCCGGCGCGACGCGGTATTGATTCCAGCGGATGCGCCGCAGCTTTCAGCCAAAGGGTCTTTTGTCTACGTTATCAAAGCCGATTCCAGTGCCGAGTTACGACCCGTCAAGCTTGGCCAGCGGCAGGGCGAGCTTGTGGTGGTGGACCAGGGCCTCAAGGCCGATGAGCGTGTCGTCGTCACCGGACAGCTTGGCGTTACGCCTGGCGGCAAGGTGCGCTTGACGTCGCCCGAAAATGGCGCGAAACCGCAGGGGACGGAAAACTTGCCGGCAAAATCGTGAACTTTTCGGAACCTTTCATACGCCGGCCGGTCATGACCACGGTCCTGACCGTCTCGGCGATTCTCTTCGGTATTCTCAGTTATTTTCGGCTCGCGGTGAACGATTTGCCGGCGGTCGATTATCCGGTGATCCAAGTACAGGCGGATTATCCCGGCGCCAGTCCCGAGACCGTCGCCAACAATATCGCCACGCCCTTAGAGCGGCAGTTCATGCAGATCAATGGGCTCGAACTCGTCACGTCGAAGAGCACGCAAGGACACACGAGTCTGACCTTGCAGTTCGTCCTCAGCAAAAGCATCGACGCCGCTGCCACGGACGTACAGACCGCGATCTCGCAGGCCAGCGGCAGCTTGCCGGTGGATCTGCCATCGCCGCCGACGTTTTCCAAAACCAACCCTAACGACCAGCCGATTATGTACATTGCGCTGACCAGCGATTCGGTGACGCGCGGGCAGCTCTACGATTACGGCAGCACGCAAATTGGCCAGCGGATTAGTATTCTCCCGGGCGTTTCCCGGGTGAGTGTTTTCGGTACGAAATCGGCCATCCGCATCAAAGCGGATCCATCCGCTCTATGGGCGCGCGGGATTTCGATCGACGATTTGGCGGCAGCTATCAAGAATGGCACCAGCTACCTCGGCGCCGGACAGTTCGACTCTGAGAACGGTACCACGCTGCTGCGGCCACAGGGGCAGCTTGATAGCGCCACTGGCTACAGCAATCTGATCGTCGGGTCGAGCAATGGGGCGCCCGTCTATCTCCGTGATGTCGCTCAGGTGCAACAGTCGGTGCAAGACGAGCGGCTAAACATGCGTTTTTGGGCACGCGGGTATCCCGTGCCCGGCGCGACCGTGGTCATGGCCGTTTACCGTCAGGCGGGGGCTAATGCGGTCGAAGTGGCCGATAGCATCCGCGCTTTGCTGCCCCAGATCAGCGCGGAACTGCCCGGGTCGGTGCGCGTTACGCCGCTGTATGACCGTTCTCGCGGTATCGTCAACTCGGTGCACGATGTTCAGGTCACCTTGACCATCGCATTCGTGCTGGTCGTGCTGGTCATTTTTGTATTTCTCGGACGCGCCACCGATACGTTGATTCCGATCGTGGCATTGCCGATTTCTTTGCTGCTGACGTTCATCGTCATGCGCATTCTGGGATATAGCCTCGATAATCTTTCGTTGATGGCGCTCACGTTGGCCATCGGTTTTTTGGTCGACGATGCAATTGTGTTTCTGGAGAACACGGTGCGCCGCATGGAACACGGCGAGAACGCGTTGCAAGCGACGATTCATAGCGCCCGGGAGATAAGTTTTACCATTCTCTCCATGACCATTTCACTTGCCGCGGTGTTCATCCCGCTGGTTTTCATGCCCGGCTTGGTGGGGAGAATCTTTCGTGAGTTTGCGATCACTATCGTGGTCTCGATCATAGCCTCCGGCCTTGTCTCTTTGACCCTCACTCCCTTGATGTGCGCGCGCTTGTTGGCCGATCGGGGTGCAGGATCGAAGCGCACCTGGATGGAGCGGCGGATCGGCGCTGTCGAGCAGCGCGTCCTGAGCGGCTATGGAAAATCGCTCTTTTGGTTTCTCGAGCACCGTTGGATTTCGGCGCTGATCTGGGTCGTTTGTCTCGCGGGGACGGTCTTGCTGTTTATCATTGTGCCCAAAGCATTTTTGCCGCCAGGAGACAGCAGCGTGGTCACCGGGGTCTTTATCGGCCGAGAAGGATCATCGCCGGAACAGATGCGCGAAATTCAAGATCGCGTCGATGCGGTTCTTTTGAACGATCCCAATGTATTGGCCACCATCGAAGTCACCGGCTTAAGTCAGTTTATCGCCTCCAATCAGGGTATTATGTTTACTTTTCTAAAACCGCCTGACGCGCGTCCGCCGATCCAGGCGGAAGTCGCGAAGCTGATGGGCAGCATCGCTGCGATTCCGGGCGTGATGGCGTTTCTCCGACCGTTTCCTGTGCTTGAAATCAGCACGGGAGCGACCAATCAAAATCAAGGACAATACGCATTCTCGATTTCCGGCGTGAATCCACAAGAAGTGTATGATGCCGGCACAAAGCTCACGGCAAAGCTGCGTGAGTTTCCCGGATTTCTCAGCGTTCAATCTGACTATTACAACAACACGCCGGGGCTCGACATCGAAATTCGCCGCGAGCAGGCCAAGATTCACGGTGTTTCCGAGGCGCGGATTTTAGGTTTGCTGCGCAATGCCTACTCGCAAAATTATCTTTATCTCATCAAAAAACCATCCGATCAGTATCAGGTTATCCTTGAGGCGCGCGATCGCGCGCGGGAAGATGCCAACGACCTGTCGTTGCTCTATATCAAATCGGATGACGGCAAGCGGCTCGTCCCACTCGACTCTCTGGTGAGTTGGAAGTCTTCAATCGGGCCGCAGGCGGTCAACCATCTAAATCAATTCACCAGCGTAACGATTTCGTTCAATCTTAAGCCCGGCGTGGCGATCGGCGACGCGACGGACTTCATCACTGAAACGGCCAATGGCATTGTCCCCTCGACTTTACGCGCCGATTTTCAGGGTGAGGCGCTGACATTCCGCGACACGGTGCAGAATTTAACGATCTTAATGGCACTGGCCGTGTTTGTCATGTACGTGATTCTGGCGATTCTTTATGAGAGCTATCTTCATCCTTTGACCGTGCTTTCGACGTTGCCGACGGCACTCGTCGGCGGATTACTCACGCTTTATTTATTCGGTGAACAGGCATCGCTTTATGCGTTTGTCGGCATGTTCATGTTGATGGGCATTGTCAAAAAAAATGGCATCATGATCGTCGATTTCGCCCTGCAACGGGTCGACGCCGGCGAAGCGGCAGAAAAAGCGATTCACGATGCCAGCATGGATCGTTTTCGGCCGATTTTGATGACGACTCTTGCCGCCGTATTCGGCGCAATTCCGATCGCGCTCGGCTTCGGGACGGATGCCGCATCACGAAGGCCTCTCGGACTTGTGATCGTCGGCGGGCTGGTGGTGTCGCAATTTATCACGCTGTTTATCACTCCGGTGATCTACCTCTACCTGGAAGATTTTCAGGAAAAGGTACTGAACCGGACCTCGTTTTTTCATTCTGAGCATGGTGCTGCAGCGATCCGATCCGCCCGGGAGGCGGATCGCAGTGAGCCGCTTTAAGCCAGACTCCGCCGTGCCGTTCAAGGGTGGCGCCACCGCCGCGCTAGTCTGGTTTCTTTTTCCTGTCAACCCACGAACCCGCAAGAAAATGCCCGCTCGTTTATCATCGACTCCCGCCGAGTCCAGGTCGATTCTCGATGGCTTGCTTTTAGGCCCCGGAAACTGTAAATACTAAAATAGTTTCCTTGGTATTATGGCGACCCCGTCGAAGCATCTGATCCGCGCCGGATCACAGAGGCGGCGATTAAGCGAAATCGCCGAGCGCATCGTCTCAGCTGCCCGAGCGCACTTTTTTGCGCATGGATTTCGCAGCGTCACGATGGATGATCTCGCGGCGGAGCTCGGCATGAGCAAAAAAACCCTATATGCGCAATTTCCCAGCAAAACGGAGCTTCTTCAGGCGGTTCTGCTGGCGAAATTTCGCAGCATAGAAACCGATCTCGACGCCATCATGGCGTGCTCCGCAAAAGACGCGTCGGCTGCACTTCATCAACTGCTCGCCTGCATGCAGCGACATACAGAGGAAATTCGGCCACCATTCGTGCGCGATATTCGGCGCGAAAACCCGGAATTGTTCGAACTTGTTGAGGAACGGCGCCGGGATCTCATTCAACGCTATTTCGGAACGATTTTCGATCAGGGCCGACGCGCTGGAATCATCCGCAAAGACATTTCCAGCGAATTGATCGTGGAAATTCTGCTCGGAGCGGTGCAGGCGGTTATGAATCCCGCAAAAATCGAACAGCTGGGATTAGAACCGAAAACCGGCTATGGCGCGATTGTTTCGGTCATTCTCGACGGCGTAATGACCGAGAAGGGGAGGTCTAAATCAGCGGATTGGGCGGGGCGCTTTCGAGCATGAGCGAGCCTGCGTGATTTATGAAACGAAGGCTGCTGATCATCGTGATAGCTCTCTTGGTTGCGGCAGCGGGCATAACTTGGTGGTTCGTTGAGCGGCACGGCACGGTCCGCGAGCTCGTGCTCTACGGCAATATCGATCTACGTCAAGTTCAGCTCCCTTTCAACAACAGCGAACGCATCGCCGCAGTGCTGGTTCAGGAGGGGGACCACGTGCGCAAGGGACAAGTGCTGGCGCGACTGGATACCAGCCGTTTGGAGCCGCAGCTGGCGCAGGCTGCGGCGCAAGCGGCGGCTCAGCTGCAAGTTGTCACGCGCTTGCGCAATGGCAGCCGCCCGGAGGAGATTGCGCAAGCTCGAGCAAATGTCGAGTCGGCCAAAGCGGACTTGGTGAATGCCCAGCGGCAATACGAGCGCTACAAAAACGCCGCCGAAGCCTCGGGAGGCCGTGCCGTGCGCCAGCAGGACGTCGATGCGGCGAAAGCGAGCTTGGATGTGGCTGTGGCGAAACTCGCCGTTAACCAGAAGTCTTTGGATCTGGCGGTGCTGGGCCCCCGCAAAGAAGACATTGCGGAGAACGAAGCGCGGCTGCGGGCAACACAGGCGCAGGTGGCTTTGTTGCGACAACAGCTAGCCGATTCCGAACTGGTCGCTCCGGCGGATGGCGTGGTGCGAACCCGAATTATGGAACCTGGTGAAATGGCGACACCACAGAGTCCGGTTTTTTCGCTGGCGATCATCGATCCGAAGTGGGTCCGTGCATATATTTCGGAGCCGGATCTCGGCAAAATTCGTCCGGGAATGGCCGCCTCAATCGGGGTTGACGCCTTTCCGCAGCGTCACTTCGACGGCTGGATCGGTTTTATTTCACCGGTCGCAGAGTTCACACCCAAATCGGTCCAAACCGAAGAGCTTCGCACCAGTCTCGTTTATGAGGTTCGCGTGTTCGTAAAAGATCCCGCAGACGAGTTGCGTCTCGGCATGCCGGCGAGCGTCTTTCTCTCCGCGGAAAATGCGGATCAGAATCGAGCCAGAGCGGCGGACAATCGGAGATAACCTTGGACGTGAATGACAAAAGCCGATCTATGGCTCTGAGCGGGCGTGGCATTCGCAAAACATTTGTCCGCGACACTAGCGAAGTCGTGCTGGCGTTGGACGATGTCTCGCTGCAGGTGCACAGCGGGACACTTGCAGCCCTCGTGGGTCCCGACGGCGCGGGCAAGACGACGCTCATTCGTCTTGCCGCCGGCCTACTGCCATTCGATGCAGGGGAGTTACAAGTTTTGGGTATCAGCGTGGGCGCCGATGCCCAGCAGGTTCAGGATCGGATCGGTTATATGCCGCAGAAGTTTGGTCTGTACGAAGATCTGAGTGTCCAGGAAAATCTCGATCTCTACGCTGATTTGCACGGCATCAGCAAAAAGGACCGCCAGGCGGTCTACCCAGGCCTGATGGACATGACGGCGCTTGGGCCTTTTACCAAAAGATTGGCCGGGCAATTATCGGGCGGGATGAAGCAGAAGCTTGGCCTCGCTTGTACGCTGGTTTCTCGGCCGGAGCTGTTGTTGTTGGATGAGCCGACCGTCGGAGTCGATCCCTTATCGCGCCGCGAGCTTTGGGAGATTATTTTCCGGCTCGTGAACGAGCAAGGCCTGAGCGTCTTGCTGAGCACGTCGTATTTGGACGAAGCCGAGCGTTGTGGACATGTCGTGGTGATGCATCGCGGGAAAGTTTTAGCCCAAGGCGCGCCCGGCGAGATCAGCCAGTTGGCAGAAGGCCAAGCCTTTGTCACCGATCCTCCTTCGGGAACTAAAGCGAGGGAATTTCAGGCGCGTCTGCTCGATGAGCCGACAATCATCGACGCAGTGCCAGTCGGTGGCCAGGTTCGATTCGTTCGCGCGATTGACAAATTTGCCCCGTCCCCGAGCGGAGGGCTTGATAAGCCAAGCACCAATACATTATCCGGCGTTGCCGTCAGCGCTGTGGCTCCGCGGTTCGAGGACGGATTCATGGTTTTGCTGCACCGAACCGGAGCGGCTCGCGAGTCCCTGGGCGAGATGACAGTAAGCTCACCCCAGGAACAGGAGCATGATGGAGCTGCGGTGGAAATTCGCGACCTGGTCCGGCAATTTGGTGCTTTTACCGCGGTCGATCATATCAATTTCGAGGTGCAACGCGGCGAAATATTCGGTTTGCTCGGTCCCAATGGCGCGGGAAAGACCACGACGTTTCGCATGCTCTGCGGATTGCTTCCAGCGAGTAGCGGAACACTGCGAGTGGCGGGCGTCGATTTGCGTCGGGCGCGTGCGTCGGCGCGGCAGCGCATCGGATATGTGGCGCAGAAGTTTTCGCTTTACGGCCAGCTCACGGTGGCAGAAAACCTGGAGTTCTTTGCCAGCGCCTATAATTTGCGTGGCGCTCATAAACAAAGGCGCATGGATTGGGCATTGAGTGAATTCGATCTTGGCGAGTTTGTCGATTTACCGAGCGGGGATTTGCCCGGCGGCTTTAAGCAGCGGCTGGCCATGGCGGCAGCGCTGCTGCATGAGCCGCAATTGCTTTTTCTGGACGAGCCAACCAGCGGCGCCGATCCGCTCGCGCGCCGCGAATTTTGGCGCCGCATTACTGCGCTGGCCCGACAAAATGTCACGGTCGTGGTCACGACACACTTCATGGAAGAAGCCGAATATTGTGATCGGGTTGCAATCATGGACGCCGGACGCGTTTTGGCTCAGGGAACTCCCGCCGAGATTCGCGGCCGAGGGCGAGCCGAACCGGGGACGATGCCCAACATGGAGGACGCATTTATTCAGATCGTGGAGTCGGCGCGGGAAAATGAAACGGCGCACCAAGATTCAACGCGAGGGGCCGCATGACGCAACACAGCGCTTTTTCAGCCAGGATGCACCGCGCCCTCAGTTTAATCCGTAAAGAGACACGGCAAATCGTTCGCGATCCGAGCAGCATCGCCATTGGGATCATCTTGCCTGTCGTGCTCATCCTCCTTTTCGGCTACGGCTTGTCATTGGACGTCACCGAGGTTCCAGTGGCGGTGGTACTGGAGGACACGTCGCCCGCAGCCACCGACTTAGCTGCCAGTTTCCAGCTGTCGCACTATTTCGCTGTTCAGCTCATGACCTCCATGCCACAGGCACAAGAATTGATGTTGTCGCGGAAGGTTGACGGAATCATCCGCATCCGGCCGGATTTTGGCCGTCGGGTGAATCTTGGCGATGCGGAAGTACAGGTGCTGGTGCATGGTGTGGATGCCAACCACGCGCGCATCATTCAAGGTTATGCGCAAGGAGCTGTGGGCCAGTGGATGGCCCGCCGCGCGGCGCAGGGCTACGCGATGGCCACAGGACCGATTGCCGTGCAAAGCCGCATGTGGTTCAACGAAGTGAACGAAAGCCGCTATTTTCTCGTGCCCGGTTTGATTGTCTTGATTATGACATTGATCGGCGCGCTGTTAACGGCGCTGGTCATGGCGCGGGAGTGGGAGCGGGGCACTTTGGAGGCGCTTTTCGTTACGCCGGTGCGCACCAATGAAATCCTGCTCGGCAAGACGATTCCTTATTTCGCGCTCGGTGTCATGGGCTTTGTTTTATGCCTTGTGGCGGCAAAATTTCTCTTTCATGTGCCGTTTCGCGGCTCGGTCACGATGCTGACAGCCGCTTCCATGGTTTACCTGCTGGTGGCCCTTGGCATTGGCCTGCTGATTTCGTCAGTGTTCAGAAGTCAATTTGTTGCAAGCCAGATCACCGTACTCGTAACATTTCTGCCGGCGGTAATGCTTTCCGGCTTTCTGTTTGATCTGCGCAGCATGCCGGCATTGGTGCGGCTGATCACATACGTTCTCCCCGCGCGCTATTACGTCGCGCTTCTTCAAACGATATTTTTAGCCGGCGATATCTGGGCGGTGATTCTCCCTAACATGGCGGTTCTGTCCGGAATGGCGGCGCTGTTGTGGATATTCACCTACCGCGCCACGCGAAAGAGCTTGGCCTGAAAAAATGTTGGAAGCCTTCTATCGAATAGTAGCGCTTACGCGAAAGGAACTCCTGGCGATCCTAAAGGATCCGCGGAGCCGCTACAGTTTGCTGGTTCCGCCTGTGCTCCAGTGCCTGATTTACGGCTATGTGGCGACCTACGATCTGAACGACATTCCGTATGCCGTGTTCGATCAGGATCGGAGCGCTGCATCGCAGCAACTGCTTGCCCGGTTCGATGGCTCGCGTGTGTTTCGCCGGATTACCAATCTCGATCGTGCTGCGGATGTGAAAAGAGTAATCAATGAGCGGCAGGCGCTGCTGGTGATTCAAATTGATCAGGATTTCGAACGCCGGCTTTTGTCAGGTCGTCAAGCTGACATCCAGGTGATTGCTGACGGTAGAAACTCCAACACTGCAGGTACGGCTATCGGTTACATCGGCGGCATCGTCGAGTCATTCAATGCCAGTTGGCGAAGCGAACACGGTCAGCGATCCATGCCCGTTCGGCTCACGAGCCGAGCCTGGTACAATCCCAATTTGGAAACTCGCTGGCACATGATTCCGGCTTTGATCGGCACCCTCACGTTTATCCAGACCTTGATGCTCACCGGATTATCAGTCGCGCGCGAACGCGAGCAAGGGACGTTTGATCAGTTGCTGGTAACTCCATTTCGGCCCGTCGAGATCATGGCGGGCAAAGCGATACCGGCAATGCTCGTCGGGATCGTTCAGGCAACGATGGTTTTACTGGTTGCCCAGCTGTGGTTTCAAATTCCTTTTGCGGGCTCGTTTGTCACTTTGTATGCGGGATTGAGCGTGTTTCTGCTTGCCGCGGTCGGCATGGGATTGCTGCTGTCGTCTGTGGCGAAGACGATG
>DATBEY010000377.1:0-7546 GCA_036558765.1 Binatia bacterium
CTGATCTTAGGTGCCGCAATTAAGCTCGCCCTCGCTCTTTCCATGATCGGCATTTTTGTCGCGGTGCGATTTGTACACTGATCGGTCCGCGAGTATTGTCAGTCAGAAGTTCTTGACCGATTGACGGAGGAGTGCAAATGAAAAAATTTACGATCCTCTTTGCGGCTTTGCTCATTCATGGCCACGCGCTCGCTTTCACGATCGCCACCGGCTCAGCCGAAGGGACTTATTTCAAGATCGCCCAGGACATCAAGCAGATCGCCGATAAGGAAGGAATTCCTATCGAAGTCGTTCAGACCAACGGTTCCTTCGATAATGTTAATCTCCTCGGCGCCGACAAAGTCGATCTCGCGATTTTGCAACTCGATGTTTTGCGTTTCGTCGCCGAGATCATGCTCAAAGAGAACGGCTTCAACGTTTTTCAGGAAGCGAAAGTGGTTCTCAATTTGTATCCGGAAGAGATCCATATTATTGCCAAAGACGAAAAAATCAGAACCGTCCAAGAGCTCGAAGGAAAAAAAGTCGCCGTTGGACCCGAGAAGAGCGGTTCCGCGCTGACGGCCGAAGTTTTGCTCGCTGGATTCAATGTTCACATTGACCGGGTCTTCGACAGTCCGGAAGAGGCCGTTAAAAAAATCGCCAGCGGCGCTCTCGACGCGCTCATTTTCGTGGGCGGCGCGCCCGTCCCGGCGTTTCGTAATCTCGACCGGCCTTTTCATTTCGTGACGATTCCCGCTGACAGCGGCTTGGAACAGATTTACCCGAAAAAGAAAATCGCCCAGAACGTGTATAGTTGGGCTGGCGAAGTGGAGACGCATGCGGTGCCATCGGTCATCATGACGAGAAATCGCGACGATCGCGACTTCGCGGTCAGCTTGCAGAAGCTCGTGCTCTCGATTTTAGTCAACAAAGAAAACTTGGACGCGAACGGTCATCCGAAATGGAAGGATTCTTACGTGCGCTCGACCCTTGGAAGTGTCGGTTATGGACCGACCACGGATGTGATTCTGCTATACAATACTCTCGATAGCGCCGGCTACCGTATCATTAAGAAATAGTTGATTGATTCTTACTCGTCGCGGTGCACGGTTTGAGGCGAAAATGCCGGCAGGCACACAGCAATATATTCCGCGCCTTCCGGTGTGCCGTAGCGCACCCATTCGCCCGCATCAACCATAATGGCTTGTCCGGCGGCGACCCGGTAAGTCGCGTTTCGGGTTTGCACCTGTAATTCCCCGCGCAATACCACGGTATATTCGTCGAACTCTGGCGTTTGTCCCGGCTCACGCCAACCCGGCGGGCTCGTCATCCTCGCGATGCTCAGTGCGGCGGTTTGCGAGTTCACCCGGCCGATAAACTCTTCGATAATTTTCGGCGGCTCGCCAGCTGCGGGGACGACCGTCGGTTTCGGAACGAAAGTTGGCATGCTCGGCAGCGAAGCTTCGATCAATCGGGACGGGTCGTCAGTTCGATCTTGTAGCCGCTCGGATCTTCGAGAAACGCAATGGCATTGCTCCCGGTGCCGTGCTTCATTGGCCCCGGCTCACGCACAATTTTGACTCCCTTGGCGCGAAATTCTTCGCAGGCTTTGTAAACATCCGGCACGCCGAGTGCGATATGTCCGAAGCCGTTGCCAAGATCGTATTTGTGCGTGTCCCAGTTGTAAGTTAGCTCGATCACCGCGTCAGTTTCTTCTCCTCCATAACCTACGAAAACATTGGTGAATCGGCCTGACTCGTAGTCTTTTCTTTTTAGCAACTTCATCCCGAGCCCATCACAGTAGAATTTCAGACTTTCGTCGAGATCATTCACCCGAATCATGGTATGGACAATCTTCATGGCGTCTCCTCTTATTGCTAGCGCAGCCGCTTCGAGAATTCCGACTGCTCAGGAACCTATCCACGATGCATCCTTCTTCCGTCATATCTGCGAAAGCCGGCATCCAGGTTCCAGAACCCTGACACACAGCACAGCGACAAGTGCTGCAGTTTGGAGAATCCGCAACCATTGAGCAAACACCGTCAGTTCATCGCTTTAGCGAATCCCCGAATGGTTTCCTCCCTGCTTCCCCCCGGTGGGCTGTAGGGGATAATCGCGATTTGCTGAATGCCGGTTTTTTTGATTCTTTCGATTTGCCTGCGACATTCATCGGCTGTTCCGGCGATGGCGAATTTATCGACTAGCCAATCGGGAATCACTTCCGCATGGTTCGCTTGCTGATCCATGTGATGATAGTAGTCATAGGTTTTTCGAATGTCGGCCAAAACCTTCTGTTCGTTGGGATCGAGAACGTAGGGGAGCGGATGCGCAACCACACGAGCCACATGCGCCTTGACGGCATCTTTCGCGGAGGTGTTTTCCGAAACCGCGCAAGGCACCCAAAGAACCAATTGCATGTCCGTCAATTTGCGCCCGGCGAGTTTTGCGCCGGCGGCAACCTTTTCTTTGGCGTGCTCGATGTATTCATCGGCGACACCCACGAGCACAATCACGCCGTCGGCAATCCGGCCGCATAGCTCGAGCATTTTCGGTCCGCTGGCGGCGATGTAAATCGGCACCTTTCTTTGACATGGATGAAGCACGTGGATCTTGCCGGTTTCGAGCTGCACTTCCTTACCGTCGAGGAGATCGCGCAACTGACCAATCGTGGTCTCAAAGTACGACAGCTTGGCGGGTTTCATTCCCATGGTTTCCACCGAGCTGTCGCCCAGACCGATGCCCATGATCATCCGTCCGGGTGCATACTCCTCCAACGTTGCATAGGCGCTTCCGACCACCGACGGGTGGCGCGTCAGCGGATTGGTCACGCCCGTGCCGAGCTTAACCTTCGTCGTATTGAGCGCCATAGCTGCCATGTTCACGTAGGCCTCACGCCAGATGAGATGCGAGTCGCCGACCCAAATGTGGCTGTAACCCGCCTCTTCGCTCACCTTCGCCAGGCGAATCATTTTCTGTAATGGCTCGGTCGGAAAAAGTCCCACGCCAAATTCAAATCCGCTCACGAAAATCTCCCTCAACAGCAAGAGGTCGTGGCAATTCGCTCCGGCGGCGGCGTTTGCTGACTCCGCCCCGCGACCCGAATCTCTCCATCGATAATCACCGTCGATATCCCCGGCAAGTCGCCTTTGCCGAATGAATCGAGCGCGTCCTTGGCAACCGACCCGGTGATTTTGTGTAGTAGCACAAGATCCGCCGGGCGGCCCTCCTCCAGTATGCCGATACTGAGATCGTGCGCCCGGCCGACGTTGCCTGTCGCCATGCAGATCGCTTTTTCCGGTTCGATCTCGCCGACCGAAGACAGAAAGGCAACTTCGCGCAAAATGCCACGCGGAACAATCCCGGTTCCTCCGGGCGTATCCGTCCCGATGAGCACCCGGTGCTGTAAATTTTTCGCCTTAACGAGCCGCGCAAGCACGAGCGCCAAGCGGTAATTGCCCGACGTGCAGATTTCCATGAAACATTCGGTTTCGCTGGCGATGCGGATCATGTCTTCCTCCGGCATCGGGATCGGCCCGCCGGTAATGTGGCCGATGATGTCGGGTTTGATTTTCTGCACCATCGCAAAGCCGGCGACTTGGCTTACACCGGAGCGCGAGACACCGCCCGAATGAATTTTTACTTTGATACCGCGCGCATGCGCCCAATCGACGTAGCGCTCCGCTTCACCGTTGGGCAAAAGGCTGTAATCGTAAAAAATAAATTTGACCAGCTTGATGCCGAGGGAATGAATTTCGTCAAAGTCCCTTTCACTCAGTCCTGGAACCAGCAACAAAGTTCCCGCATGCACTTTCACGCCGGAGGGTCGCAAGTTGTCGTAGCATTTCTTGGTGACGATGGCGACGGACAACGCCGTGCGCGCGTCCGGCGGCAGCGGCAGCCCAGGCAAATGCAGCTCGCCGGCGGAGATCAACGACGTTATGCCGCCGTGCATGTAGTTGGTAATCCACGACAGCGAATTCTGCGCCGGCGTGTACTCGCCGATGGACGGATGCGAGTGCGAATCGATGAGGCCGGGAATCGCCGTGATGCCATTCGCATCGATCGTCTGATTCGCGGCTTGACTCAATCCATTGCCGATCGCTCGAATAATCCCATCCTGAACGAAAATAGCATCGGCCTGTCTGAGCGGGCTCTCTAATTTTCCAGTGACCAGCGTGCCGATATTTTTTATAAGAATCGACGACATGGCCGGACTATAGCAAAGCTTTTAGGGCAGCAAAAGCAAGTTGCAGGTCAAGTCCATCAATATTTAATCGACGGCAGAAGGTGTTAGCATGATTTCGTCATGCATCATTGGGTTTGGAACATAGATCCGGCGATCCTGCGATTCGGCCGATTCGAGATTCGCTGGTATGGGCTTCTCTTTGCGCTGGGATTTTTGCTGGGCTTTCAAATCATGACCCAGATCTACCGCAGTGAAGAGCGTGAAATTGAGCATTTATCGACGTTGATCGTGTACCTGATGCTCGGCACGATCATTGGCGCAAGACTCGGTCACGTGCTTTTTTATCAGCCCGACTATTATTTCGCGCACTCCTGGGAAATTCCCATGGTCTGGAACGGTGGGCTGGCGAGCCACGGCGGTTTCATAGGCGTCATCCTGTCGGTATATCTGTATCTCAAGAAACATCGCGACATGAGTTTCATCGAGCTTGCCGATCGTCTCGCTATACCTTGCTTCTTGGCGGCAGCGCTTATCCGTGTTGGCAATTTTTTTAATTCAGAGATTATCGGTGTCCCATCAAACCTGCCGTGGGCCGTCGTTTTCGCTCGGGTGGACGATATTCCGCGCCACCCCGCAATGCTCTACGAAGCGTTCGCTTACTTTATGATCTTTTGCGCGCTTTACTATGCTTATTGGAAAACTTCCATCGTGCAATTTCCCGGCAGAATCATCGGTGCGGCTCTTGCGGTCGGTTTTTTTGCCCGGTTCATGATCGAGTTCGTCAAAGAAGACCAGGTGCCATTCGAGAAGGGCATGCCGCTGAACATGGGGCAGATCCTGAGCATTCCCTTTATACTCATGGGCCTATGGCTCATCTGGGCTTCAGGTAGAGGATCTCGAAGGCCTACAACCTCAAGACCGGTCAACTCCGAAGATTCAATTGCGAAGCCCGAACACGAATGATGTCACGCGCCTTGTTGGGTTCCGGAATGGCCGCAAGAAACGTTTTCCGGCCAAAGGAGCTCCCGATGCAACCCGACGACAGCCTGGAGAGTGGTAATCACGATAACGCCGGCAATGAGCAGGGCAAAAATAGAATCGAAAACGGAACTTCCCGAGATAAACACGAAAATCCCCGCCGCAACTGGAATGAGTGAAACCAAAGTGTCACCCAAATTGTGCACATAGGCTAAACGAATCGCCACATCCTCTTTGCTTGGCTCGCGCAGCACCCGAGCGACACCCCAGTTAGCGGCGGCTCCGATCAACCCCGCGATGACTGGCACAACACCCAAAACTTCTACAGGATGAGACAGACGATCGACAACACGCAAAATCAGGAAAAAAGAAATCGCTAAAAGCCCAACCGAGTTAAACAGGTTCGCATATCTTAACAAGCCGCCGGAAATTCCGGCGCGCAAACTGTAGGCCAGCACCAGCAGCACAAGCGCGACCTCGTCGGAAAGATTATGCACGCCGTCCATGATGAGACTGAAACTATTTGCGCCGATCCCCGCGGCAATCTCTACGACGAGAACCGCAGTATTCAGCTGCAATGCCTTTACAAGCGGAGGACGACGGTGGGCCATATGAATTCTCCGATAGCTTTTCCAGTTTCAAAATCGCTTACTTCGGTTCCGGTCCGAGCACAATCTGCGCAAGATCTTCGATCTTGAGCCATTTTGAAAAGGCGGCTTGAATGTCAGCGGCCGTGAAAGCCGCGTACCGTTTCGCCGCGGTAGTCGGCTCATCGAGCGGCAGATCAAGCAAGGAACGCTCGAGCAGCCCGCTGGCGATACCATGAACGCTCGATTCGCTCAGCGGAATGCTCCGCAGCAGCAGGATTTTTGCCTGTTGCAACTCGGCGGCCGCGACGGGTTCGGTTTGCATCAGGCGCAAATTGCGCTCGACGAGCGCGCGCGCCTTGACGACATTGGGCGGATCGCACGCATAGGAAACCGCAAAAACAGAGCGGGTCTTGCTCGATTGAAGCTGTGCCCCGACGGAATACACAAGGCCGCTGACTTCGCGCAGATCCTGATACAGCCGGCTCGCGTAAAAACCGCCCGACAAAACTTGCAGCCCTGTCTGTAGCGCGTAATAGTCGTCGTCTTGGCGGGTAAGCCCGAAAGTCTGGCCGAGATTGACTTCATCCTGAACCCGGCTCCGGTCGGGCACGACGACGGAACTCGCTTGGTTCCGCGGCACCGGCGGCAAATCGGTCTCGGGCTTTGGCCCAATGGCTTTCCACGAGCCGAAATACTTTTCAATGACGGCACGCGCCTGCTCCGGCGTCACCTTCCCGATCACCACGATGGTAGTCAGATCCGGACGAAAAACTTGCTCGTGATACTGGCGCACATCGCTCAGCGTCAGTGATGCCACCGACTCGGGCGTGGCTTCGCGCAGTGTCGGATCGTTTTCCGGATAGATCGCTTTGAGAAACGCGCGGCCCGAACGGTAGATCGGGCTCTGCAACTGACCGGCGACGGCTTGGCGACTACGCTGCTGCACCGCCTTGAAGGCGGTCTCTGGAAGCGCAGGATGAAGCAGGTTATCTGCTAATAGCTCCACACCTCGCGCGAACGCGTCAGGCAGCACTTCGAGAGAAAAGCTCGTGCCTGCGTGGATTTTGGCGCCGATTTGATCGAGCGCCTCTTGAAAAGCGAGGCGATCGAGCTGGACCGAGCCGTAGGAGAAAAGATCTCTCAGGATTTGGTCCGTGCCTTCCTTACCCGGCGGCACTTGAAGTTCGGCACGATTCTTAACTCGTCCGTATACGCTGACCGTATCGCTGATCGATTCGGGTTGTACGATCAGACGCAACCCGTTGGCGAGCCGCATATCGATCGGATGAACCGTCGAAGCCGGAATGGCGAGCGGCGATACCGCGGTTTTCGCCCAGTCCGGTAACGGGACCCGCTTTGCCTGCTTAGGAGCAAACGATTCGCCACCCGAACGGGAGCTTTGCGTTGCGACTGCCTCGCCGGACGCATGCGGTGTCATGATCACCACGACCGCCTTGTCGTTGGTCAAATATTTTTTCGCCACCCGGTTCACGTCCGCCACGCTGACCTTTTTGATCGCCTCGATATCCTCGTCGATCGAATTTCTACCCTCGACGGCGAGGGCTTGCGACCATTCAGCGGCCAAACCGGAAATCGAATTGCGGCGAAACTCCGCTTCGGCGACTTCACGCCGTTTGGTCGCTTCGACCAGATCTTCGCTGAAGCCCTGATCGAGATAGCGCGCAATCACTTGCTTCATGTCCGAAATGAGCGCGGCGCTATCCTGTCCCTGCGGAAATGCCGCGTGGGCATAACCGAATCCCGCTGCCGGCAATGCACTCGCATCGAAACCGCTGGCTAGCGCCTTGCCTTC
>DATBEY010000378.1:0-25998 GCA_036558765.1 Binatia bacterium
AGATGGCTAATTCAGCAGATCCTTAAAACGCATCGAGAAAAAGAACGCGCCGGGTCGCTCGCCGGTGATGCGCTTGGGATTGGCGGCGTAGCCGAGGGTGAAATCGACATGGCTTACCAGCGTGAAACGCAGTCCGCCGCCGATGCCGTAGCGCGTGCCCAGTTTCGAACCGGCCGGGCCCATGTGCGCGACGTCGAACATTACCATCGGTCCGAGCGAGAGAAAATTCATTTCATAGAGAATGCTGTTCAAAGTGCGTTTGACGTAGCTCATCTCGGTCTCGGCCTGCTTTGAAGCCGCGACTTGATCGATCAGGGCAAATTCTCGCTCCATCTCAGAATGAATCCGGTCCAGGGCCTCGGCTGCCGAGGCGATGTTTGGATTCATGAGCTCTCTGTTTAGGTTATCGACACATGCGGCGCGAACCTTGTTTAAGCGGTCCTCCGTCTCGTTGGCGCTGAGCAACGTCGACACGTCGCCGTACTGTGCGGCTCCTTTGGATTGATTGGCAGCCTGCGCGCGTCGTTTCGCGATATTGATGGCGCTGATACAGGCTTTGAACTGTTGCGCAAGCTGGTTGAAGACGGCCGATTGAGCGGCGCTGACCACCTCCTGCAGGTGATCGAGGGCGTCTTGAAGCTCGCCGAGTCGATCTGTGGCGCCTTTAAAGTGCGGATCTTTGGCGGCATAGTCGGGTTGCAGCAGGCTTGTGGCGGTTTCTAGCTGACCGTCCATCTGATCCGTGAACTCGCGGTCGTGTGACAATTCCGTTGGGACCAGCGGACGACGCCAGATCGGGATTCCAGCCGTCAGATTGTAGCTGACGAATCGGGTTCCGCCTCGGCCGTTGTCGGTTTGAGAGAGTCGATTGGCGGGAATACTACGAATCACCGGATTACTGCGGATATTCCAGTTGTCCCCGGGCATGAACGGCTCCTCGCGATTGCCGCCGAAAAATCGCGAACCGGCAGGGATGGAGCCGGGCACTTGAATGATGCCGGCCGTCAGCCGGGATTCGATATCGAGGGAGCGATGATCGCCGAGAGGAATGGAGAGATCGTGCGCGAGATCGCCAATGTGCTTCACCCATCCTATTTCGGCGCCCGGCCGAGTTGAGCCCACCTCGAGGCCATACGATAAGGCGAAAACATTGCGGTCCAATCGAGTAGTCGTCCCGAGATAGAACTTCAACGCTCCATACCCGGAACCGTCGACGGTGTCGCGCGCGAGATCCGTAGACGCAAAGTGACTGCGCTGTGTTCCGCCTTCCAGTTGACCGCCGAAGCGCAAGGGCAACGGCATAGGACCAAACGGCCGTGTCATCGCGGTAGACTGCGCGACGAAACGATTCTGCCGCAAGCTCGACTGATCAGTGGGGTTTGATGCGTTCCGGTAATTCAGTTGCCATTGGGCCCATGGCAGCCATTCGGCAACGCGATTCACTGAGCCGCTCAGGGCGGCGCTGACATCATGCATCCTCGCCGATCCGCGCCCGTCGATGACTATGGAATCGAAAGGAAAGTAACTCGAGGGCGCAGCGGTAGCGTGATACTCCAGACGAGCGCCGCCGGAGAACTGCTCGGAGAAGTCATAGGCAAAGCCCGGTGAAAAACGCCAGCGATTCGTTTTCGCCTCGATTCCGGCCGTGCGTTCGGGCGCGAATTTTTCGAGTTTGTAAGCTTCGAACGTGCGAGTCAGTACCGACGCGATCTCGGTGGTGAAAATTGAGTAGACGAGATCGAGCTCGCCAGCCGAGCAATTTTCAACCGACGTGATGACCAGCGAGATTCGAACCTGCTGCTCGATGGCAGACTGAACCAAATTCAATTTTTCGAGCTGATCGGCCCGGTTGCGGACTTCGCGGGCTTGATACGGACGACCCGCTAAATCTGCAACCTGTGCTTCGGCGGTTTTGAGCGCGACACGAACCCAGCTCAAATACTGAAACGGGCTTTCTAGACGAGCGGTGCGGATTAGGTATCCGGACGCTTCGAAATCGACGCCGGTTGGGCAAGTGCCGGCGGCCAAGATGTTGGCGGCCTGGGCTTTTGATGCGAGAATGATTTGAAAGATCAGGAAGAGAACATAGAGCATTGAGCGGAAGCGGCTATTTTTTTCGCAGCGTTGCCTGGACCGTCTCGCTCGCTTCGTCATGATCGATCTCGCCGGCCGCCGCCGCTTTAGCGTCCTCTGCCGCGGGACCGAGGGCATGGGCTGCCTGGCCCGGAGTCAAACCGTTGTGCGCGGTATCTTCGGCTTTCTTGTTTAGCTGAGTGTCGACTTCGACGTCCATATCGACGAGGGCGTCGCTGTAGGGATCGGATTTCTTGTCGCGCTCGAAGAGCGCGAAATTGATCTTCCAGAGAATATCGTCACCCTGACTGTTTTTTTCCAGCCCAAAAATGACGCGGCGTAAGCCGTTTTTCGAGTTCAATTCAAATTTAATCTTTATTCCCACGATAGTTCGCTTCGGCTCGCTTGCGGGCGCGAAAAGATCGCGGGCTGCCTTGGTTTTCGATCTGCGTCTCATCTTGCCTCCTGGTTTTGAACGGGTGCTATTCTGGCCGGCAATTCGCCCGCGCTTTTTACTGCGAACCGGAGAAGCTGACTTCGAGCGCGAAGGCAGGTCTTGTTGGTCCCAGCCATGAAGCTGGAACCAGCCGGCACGGCTCAGCGTATCTCGGGAATAGTCTCTGCCAGCAGTGAAAAAATCTACGTCATAGCCATTGCGAATGGCATTCAAGACATTTCCCGCCCCACAATTATATGCGGCCACGGCAGCGCGCAGCAGGGGAATGCCCGTAAGATTCGTTTTTCGTCTAAACAAGGTACGCGCATCGCACAAAACTCCGACGCCATAACAAATATTACTTTCGGCGTCCTGCCAATTGCCGGTTCGGGCAAAGTCGTGGGCATCGAAATCGATCTGCATCAAGCCGCGTCCGAAACCGCAGTTGTCCGGTGGCAGAGGACCAGTGCGAAACCGCGTTGGTGCTCCGCGCGCGACGCGATCACCCGTACCGCCGGGACCGAGGGGATTCAAAGCCAGGCCCCAGTGCGATTCACGGGAGCCGATGCCGGCGATGAGCGCAGGCGAAACATCGTACTGCGAAGCGGCCTTCTCGATCACGGCTTGGTATTTTTTTAATTCTTCGAGCTGCCGCGCTAACGCGGCATCGCTTTTGGAATATGTGGTGACAAAACCTTGGCCAAGTTGGGGGAGCGGCTCCGCTGTCAATGCGGCCCAGGTCGCGGGACCGACAACGCCGTCCTCTTGCAATCCGCGTTGACGCTGGAAGCGTCGCACAGCAGTTTCGGTTTCGCGATCGAATCGACCATCAGCCATCAACGCGAAGCCTTGTTGATTGAGCGCTGTTTGCAGTCGCTTCACCTCGGAGTTCAATTCCGGCGATGTATGCTCGAAGCCATCATTTAGCCGTAAAAGTGGTCCGCTTGTCATTCCGGTCCCCCCTTCTTGCTGTGTGAGGATCAGCGGTAAAGCTTTGATTGCGTGTTGCTAAAATAACATGCTCATTTCGATTTCGTCCATTGCAAAATTTCTGTCATTCCAAATGCACGAGGGGGAAACATTCCGCGCTTTCCCGGAATGACAAAGGTGGGATCTGCATCTCGAACCCATTCGACAGCTCAGAGGAAACTCCGTACAGATATTTCTAGCAAGTTTTCACAATCATTGCAGAACTGGATTCCTCGGGCTAAGAAACCAAGATGGATCGACTCAAGGGCGAAGTTGCTATCGTGACCGGCGCGAGCCGGGGGATTGGCCGAGCGGTTGCGCTTTGTTTCGCGCGCGAGGGGGCGCGCGTGGCGATCACTGCCGTTGCCGACCGAGACGCCCTCGAACAGGTCCAACACGAGATCGCGGCGGCGGGCGCGGATGTGCTCGCGACCATCGCCGACGTCGCGCGGCGCGCCGATGTCGACGGTTTGGTGCAAGGGATTGTGGCGAAGTGGGGTCGCATCGATATTCTCGTCAACAACGCCGGTATCCTGCGCATCGCGCCGTTAGAAAACATCTCCGAAGAGCGTTGGGACGAGACACTGGCCGTGCACTTGAAAGGAACGTTCAATTGCACCCAGGCGGTTATCCCGTTCATGAAGCAGCAACGCAAGGGCAAAATTATCAACCTGGCCGCGCCCTCGGCGCTACGGGGCTCCTATGGAGTCGCCGACTATGCCGCCGCCAAAGGCGGAATCGTCGCGTTTACTCGAAACGCGGCGAACGAATTGAAAGCCTATAATATTCAGGTCAACTGTATTTCACCGACCGCGGACACGCGTATGACCGAGGCCTTGACGAAGTTTCGCCGCGAGCAACTCGGTATTCCCCGGCGCGAGCGCGAATTCATATCACCCGATGCGATCGCGCCGGCATTCGTGTTTTTCGCGAGCTCGGATTCGGATTACGTTTCCGGCCAATTGTTAGAAGTGGGCCGAGTTTAGTGATGGCGGCGTCGAGGGCTTTGCCAAAACGAAAATGGTGATTCGAACGGCCGAAGCCTTTTAGTTGCGCGCGCTCACCCGCCAGATCTTCCCGGCCGCGTCGTCGGCCACCAGCAGCGAGCCATCCGTCCATACCGCCACGCCCACCGGCCGCCCATAGACCTCTCGGCCTTTCGGGTTAACGATAAAGCCCGTGAGAAAATCTTCGATCGCGCCGTTGGGTCTGCCGTTCTCGAAAGGGACAAAGGCAACTTTGTAGCCCACCAGGTTCGAGCGGTTCCAAGAACCATGCATGCCGATGAAGGCGCCGCCGTGATAATGCTCGGGAAAAGTCTTGCCGTTGTAAAACGCCAGACCGAGGGGCGCAACGTGGGAGCCCAAAGCGTAATCCGGCTTGACCGCCTTGGCAACGAGATCCGGGCGTTGCCCTTTTTTGCGCGGATCTTCGTTCTGGCCGAAATACGAATAGGGCCAGCCGTAAAAAGCGCCATCCCGCACGTCGGTGAGATAATCAGGCACGAGCTCGTCGCCGAGCATGTCGCGCTCATTGACCACCGTCCACAAACGATTGGTTTTCATTTCCCAATCCATCCCGACGGGGTTACGCATGCCGCTTGCGAAGACGCGCATGCCGCTGCCGTCCGGATTGACCTGAAGAATCGCTGCGCGGCGCGGATCTTTCTCGTCGACGCGTTGTTCATCCACATTGCTGGTCGAGCCGACCGCGACGTAAATCTTTTTGCCGGCCGAATCGGCGAGCAAATTTCTCGTGTAATGACCGCCGCTGGGCAGATCGAGGATTTTTTCCGGACGGCGTTGCAGACGTGTCGCGCCGGTCCTATACGGCAAAACGACAACCCCGTCGGTATTGCCGACGTAGAAACGATTGCCGATCAATGTCATCCCAAAGGCCATGTTCAGGCGGCGCAGAAAGCTTTCCCGCAGATCGGGTCGGCCGCGTTTAGCGCTGTCGCGCAGCAAAACGATCCGGCTCTGCGACTGCTGCGGGACCGACTCCATCACCAAAACATCGCCGTTCGGCAGCACATAAATCATTCGGGGGTTGTCCAGGTCCTCGGCAAACAGAGTGACTTCAAAACCAGTGGGCGCCTTCGGAGTTTGCCCCTTCGGCCATGGCACCAAAGTTGAGGGGTTGGCCACTGCGCGAGTCGCGTTCGGCGGGGGCAGGATCAAGTGTTCCGCTGGCCCGGTTTCGATGACCTGAGCGGTATTTTCCTCGGCAGCGTAAAGTGCAATCGACCAAAGCAGAAAAGCACAAAATGAGATGGCCAAAATCAAATGGCGATGATTCATTTTATGAAGATCGGGTGTCCACCACAGAGGGCGTGCGGGGAGAGGCCTTTTATAAACTTTTCTGTGCTCCGCGTCTCTGTGGCTAGGCTCTTTGTCTATTTCGCCGCGGTGACGCGCCAGACTTTGCCGCCGCTGTCGTCGGCCACCAGAAGGGAACCGTCGGGTGCCACCGTCACGCCGACCGGGCGGCCGTGAGCTTCGAACTTGGACTCGTCGGCGATGAAGCCGGTGAGGATGTCTTCCATGGGACCGGCAGGTTTGCCGTTCGCAAAGGGAACGAAAGCGACTTTAAAGCCGACCATCTTGGAGCGATTCCAGGATCCGTGCATGCCGATAAAGGCGCCGCCACGGTACCGTTCGGGAAAAGTTTTGCCACTGTAAAAAGCCAGACCGAGCGCCGCGACATGGGATCCCAAAGCATAATCGGGCTTGATCGCTTTGGCGACCAAGTCAGGCCGCTGGCCTTTCTTACGCGGGTCTTCATTTTGGCCGAAATAGGAGAATGGCCAACCGTAAAAAGCTCCCTTTTTTACGCTCGTAAGATAGTCCGGGACGAGATCGTCGCCGAGCAGATCGCGCTCATTGACGACCGTCCAGAGGGTTTTGGTCTGCGGTTCCCAATCCATGCCGACGGGGTTGCGCAGTCCGTTGGCAAAAATTCGCATACCGCTGCCGTCGGGATTGATCTCCAGAATTCCCGCGCGGCGCTGATCTTTTTCCCAAGTGTTCTCTTCATCGACGTTCGACGCGGAGCCGACCGCAATGTAAATCTTGTTTCCTGCTGGATCGGCAATCAGATTGCGGGTGTAATGACCGTCGATGGGCAGGTCGAAAATCTTTTCACCTTTCCCGTCAATTTTGGTTTGACCGGCGCGGTATGGATAACGGACGACTCCGTTCGTGTTGCCCACATAAAACCAGTTTCCCAATGCCGCCATCCCATGCGGCATATTCAACCCGGTGAGAAATGTCTCCCGGACGTCAGGCCTGCCATCCTTGTTGGTGTCTCGAAGGAGGGTGATTCGATTAGCCGATTTTTCCGGCCGATCCGCGCGACCGATCCATTCGCGCGTCGCCTCGACAACCAAAATATCCCCATTGGGCAAGACATAGGCTTGGCGTGGATTGTCGAAGTTCTCGGCAAACAAGCTCACCTCGAAGCCCGGCGCCGCGGTCGGCATCTTACCTTTCGGCCAGCCGACTACTTTCGAAGTATTGCGCGCGGAGGGAGTGGCAAATGGCGCTGGCAGCACAAGTTTGTCGATCGGTCCGGTGCCCGGCGCGTATGCGTTTTCGGAGCGTTCCATTTGATTTGGCGCGCAAGCAGACAAGAGAATCGCCAGCGCGAGCCCCACGCTTCTGGAGAGATCGCTAAGTGACATCGTGCTTACCTCCCTCGCAAGTGATTCGCCCGATTAGACGGTGGTGCAATATACAATAGTTTTGTCCAGCGGAAAATGCGCAAAGCCGTTTGTATCACTAGGCGTCTCCGTTCTAATATCCGCGCACTGGAGGACAGGCGATGCACTATCGCGACTTGCGCGGTTGGCTACAATGCGTGGATTCGTTCGGCGAACTCCGCGTCATCGAAGGAGCCGACTGGAATCAGGAGATCGGCGCAGCAGCTGAAGTTGCGGCTCAATTGGATCCGCCGCCGGCGGTGCTCTTCGACAAGATCAAGGATTATCCGGCGGGCCGCCGTGTGCTCACCGGCATTCATAACCCGACTCTCAAACGCCAATGCCTGACGAACCATTTGCCGCTCGAATATACCCGTGATCAGTTCATCGAGGCCTGGAAAAAACGCCTCGACCATCCAAAGCTCATGCCGCCGCGGGCTGTCGACTCCGGACCGTTGCTGGAAAATGTTTTCGAAGGCCAAGACATCGATCTCTGGTCATTGCCGGCGCCGCATTGGCATGAAGGCGACGGCGGCCGCTACCTCGGTTCTCTAGATATTACGATCAGCCGAGACCCGGACGAAGGCTGGGTGAATCTTGGCTGTTATCGCGTGATGATTCACGATCGTGACACCTTGGCGCTCTATATCTCGCCCGGTCATCACGGCAATATTCACCGGCAGAAATATTTCGATCGCGGTAAGCCGTTTCCCGTGGCGATCAGCTTCGGCCCCGATCCGTTACTTTGGTTTTTTGGCCAAATGGAGATTCCGGCGGGGCAGTCCGAATACGATTATGCTGGCGGCATCCGCGGCGAGGCATACGAAGTCATCTTCGGCAAGCATACCGGTCTGCCGATTCCAGCTTATTCCGAAGTGGCGATTGAAGGCGAGGTTATTCCGGGAACCAGCATTCCCGAAGGTCCTTTCGGAGAGTTCACCGGTTATTATGCGGGCGGATTGCGCTCCGAACCCATGCTTAAAGTTAAGCGGCTCATGTACCGCAATGATCCGATCATTACCGGCGCGCCGCCGTTCAAGCCCGCCGCGGGAGCGGAAAACAATCTGATTCGTGCCGCATATATTTGGCATTATCTCGACAAAGCGGGCGTACCGGACGTCCGTGGTGTCGCGTATTACCAGACGCGCATGCTTGTGGTCGTGGCAATCAAGCAGCGCTATCCCGGGCACGCGCGACAAGCGGCGCTGATCGCATCGCAATGCCGGGCCGCGGCGCTGCTGACCCGATATGTGGTGGTCGTCGACGAGGATGTCGATATTTGGGACAGTAATGATTTGCTCTGGGCGCTGTGCACTCGCACGGACCCCGCCAAAGACATCGACATTCTCAGGCGCTGTTGGAGCAATCCTATCGATCCGATTATTCCGCCGAGCGAGCGCGGTTTTCAGTCGCGCGGCATCATCGATGCTTGCAAGCCCTATGAATGGCTGGGGGATTTTCCAAAAGTTTCAGGCGCCAGCGAAGCCTTGAAGAAAAAAGTCAGCGCCAAATTCGGCGCAAGTCTGGCCGGAAACCGTTAACGGCAGAGACGATGTAGGACGCCGGCGCTCGCCGCGGGCACGAAAGGGCTTTCCCGTCGCTGCTTGCGGGAGAGAGTTAGGAGCAGCGAAGATTCTATGAAGAAAAAAATCATATCAATCTTTGCATGGCTTGCGATTTTGTCCCTATGGCCGAATCTTTATGCGCAATCCAAGTCATTGGAAAAAGTGCGGCTGACGGTGCCGGCCAAGGCGCTGACTTTTGTGCCGTACTATTTCGGTAAAAGTCAGGGAATATTTGCCCAAGAAGGAATCGATCTCGAAATCATCGTGATGCGTCCGCCGTTGGGCGTGACAGCGCTTTTGGCCGGCGATCTCGAATATACGGCCGCCGGCGGGTTGTCGTTTCGGGCGGCGTTGAAAGGCGCGCCCCTCCGGACGATTACTTTCATCCAGACCCGACTGAGCTTCAGCCTGGTTGGACAACCTGGCATGACGCCGGCACGCATTCGCAATGTTGCGGTGAGCGGTATCGGCTCACTGGCACATTATGCGGCAATTACCGTCATGAAAAGATTGGGTAACGAGAAGGTTACATACATTTCGACCAACACCACTGGCAACAGCTACACGGCACTGCTGGGCAAAGCGGTGGACGCTGCGATCGTGACGCCGCCTTACACATCGATGGCAACCCTGGCCGGTTATCCCGATTTCGGCAATACGTTTGATGTGCGCGATTTGCAGGGAGGTTTGGTGGCGCGTCTTCAATACCTGCATGATCGCCGGGAGCAGGCGCGCGCGATGATCCGGGCCACGCTACGAAGCATGGAGAGCATCGTCAAAAACGAGGCGGAGGCGGTGGTTTATCTACAGCGGGATTTCGCCCTTGAGCCGAAAATCGCAGCCGACACGTTTCGAATTCTCAAACAGATCGTCAACACAGACGGTGATATCGAGGAACCGGTGCTGAAAACGATTCTCGAGAAAATCAAGCAGGAATCCGGCGTCACCGCTGAAGTCCCATTGGATCGCCTGGTGGATCTGTCGCTTTTGCGTGAGGTGAAGGGGGAACTCGGCAAGAAATAGTCTGCGGTGGCGATGCGGACGGGAATTTTTTGTCGCAGACGGCGGTATCCACTTGTGTCAGCGATATAGGCCTGCATAGAATTGGCCCCCATGGCGAGAGGAGAACAGTTTATGAAACAATTTCGGTTGGTCGCCATTTGCGTGTTAGTTTTAAGTTTTCATCCGGCCCGCGTATTTGCCGATTTGCCGGAGCCAAAGGCCAAGGAGAATCCCAATATTGCAGCGGGGCGCAAAGCGATCGAAGCGAAAGATTACCAAGGCGCCGTTGGCTATCTCACCAAAGCGGTGCAAGAGGAGCCAAAGAACGCCGACGCGCAGAGTATGCTCGGTTACACTTACCGAAAGCTCGGCACCTTCGATAAATCCATGGAGCACTACCAAACCGCGCTGAAAATCGATTCGAATCATCGGAGCGCGCACGAGTACCTGGGCGAACTTTACCTCGAAATGAATCAGCCCGAGAACGCGGACAAACAACTGGTAGCCTTGAAGAAGGCCTGCCCCATGTTCGGCAAATGCGAAGAGTACGACGACCTGAAAAAAGCGATCGATGCTTATAAGGTGAAAAAAAAGTAGGTTCCTCGTGAGACTCGTTTGGACTACAGGGCTGGCCCATATCTGTCATCTCGAGTGTAAGCGAGAGATCTTGGATTCAGCTGCATACGAATACAAACTTCTCGTCTTCGTCCCGAATGCCAATCGTGACACGAGGCGGATCTCGAAGTGAGAAAAAGAGGGCTATTAAAATGGCGGAAGAAGTGAAAGCGCGCATCGGATTTGTCAGCGGCGGAGCGGGCTCGATGCCGTATTACAACAGTTTCCTTCCAATCGTGCCGAAAGAAATCGACCTCGATTTTCAAGGCCTAGAGCTTTACGGAAAGTCGCTTTACGAGATCGCCGATAAAAAAGACTTGATCGTTCAGCGCGTCAGTGAGTTTGTCGCCGACCGGAACTGGCAAGGCGTTATTGTTACCGCCGCGCCCACCGAAGTCTTAAATCCGGGACTCTACGACGCTCTCGGGGAGGCTCTCGCCGTGCCTTTCACCACCGCGCTTCATGCCTGCGTGACCGCCCTCGGTGCATACTCGGCCAGAACCGTATTGTTGCTCACGCCATTTGACGAGCGTTTGAACCAGTTGATCGTCAATCACCTCGACAAGGCCGGTGTCACGGCGCTCGCGCCGCAGTCTTTCGCCGAGCTCGCCGTGCCCAAACGGATGCCGCCCGATGAAGTTTTCGAGCTGACCAAGAAGAATTTGGCTGCCGTCGGCAATGTTGACGCAATTTACTTTCAAGGCGCTGTGCTCGATCCGATCAAAGTTTTGGACAAGATCGAGGCAGAGCTCAAAGTAACCGTGATCGCGAGTAACCCGGCGATGTTGTGGTATGTGGCTTCTGAGCTTGGCATGAAGTTTCCGATGCGGGGTTATGGGCGATTGCTGAGCGACTGGCCGGGAACTGGGCGCGATAACGGCCGCTGACGCAGAAGGATCTCTCGCGGAGGTTACCGAATGGATTCGCGATGACATGTGGTGGCTATAACCGCCTGTCATTTTGACTGAAGCGAGCAACTTTCTTCAACACTCGGTCAGAATCCGTTGCAATTCCAGCATCAGAAATGTCCAATTCCGAGGGTGTTCAAAAAACCACTTGCGGCGATTTCTTTGAGCGGGGCATTATCGCCGATATCTTCGGGTTTGGCGGTTTTCGCCTTCGGGTTGTTTTCCCCTATATAGTCGAGCAGAAATTTGATTCCTTTCAGGTTCACGTACGGCACATCGGGAACGGTCGGGACGTTGTACTCGTAAGCGATCTTCAAGGTTTCGGGATCGTTGGTGCGCAAATGGTGCTCGATGACCTTCATCGCGAAGTCGCGGTCCGTTTTCATGCGATGAATTCCTTCGACCAGTGCTTTCAAGAAATTGGTCGTGAGCTCATGATGGTTTTCGACGAATGACTTTGTCGTGCCGATGCCGCTGTGTTGATAATCGAGGCCAATGGTCGAGTAATCGATCAGCGTATGGAGGCCGGCTTTCTTCGCTCGGTAGGCGAAAGACTGCTCGAGCAAAGTCGCTTGAATCGCGCCTTGCGACACTGCGGCGAGTCGTTCCGGATTGCCGCCGGTTTGTAAGATAATGACGTCCTTCCCCGGTGTGAGGCCGTATTTCTCCAGCCCCCAGCGCGCCAAAAAGTCCGCCGAGCCGCCGAAGCGCGCTATGCCGAGTTTTTTTCCTTTCAAGTCCTCCACGGTTTTGATGTCTTTGGAGACGACCATCTCGTAGGGCGCATAATTGACGGTCCCGGCGATCATTACCGCATCGCGGCCGGCGAGGTGAGCATTGATCACGCCAGAACCGGCAATCGTGATAAAGCTCATCTCTTCCGAAAGCAGCGCAGCCAGGGCAGTGGATGATCCTGACATGACCAGCGGTTTGACGTCGAGCCCGTACTTCTTGAAATAGCCGCCTTCGACGGCGGAAAGCAGGGGCGTATTCGTCGGAGTAACCGACACGAGACCAACGTAAATCGTCGGCGCCTTTTGCGCCCTCGCGGGAGTGACACTGGCTATTAACGAGAAGAAAAGCGCCGCCACAGCAAAGCGAATCGAGTTCATAGGCAAAACTCCGTTTGGGTTAAATTGGGTCATATAAAAAGGCTAGCACCGCGAAGGAGTTCGGTCGATAGGGTAATTGGCGCGGCGCTCGCGAGCTTCCGGGTGCCACTATACGCAACCGTGACGAGTACTGCGCGCTAGCAATGAGTTTGACTCTTGAAAGTGTCTGATTGACACGCGTTTGGAATGATTGATAGAACGCCGCATGAGTATGTCGGAGAAAGCTTTCAGCCGATATGTGCAATCTCGTCAATGGCGAAACCATAGCAGTTAAAGAGCGTCGACCACGGCACGACAACATTATGGGTCGACTATCAAAGCGATGTTTCTATTGGCGGATCTGGGGAGGAAGTGCATGAAGAGAACGGTTTTGATGACCTTAATACTGCTATTTTCCTGCTCCAGTGCCTCGGCCCAGCTTAGCAAAATAACGGTGGGCTATGGTTCGATCAGTGCAGCGCAGTTACCGGTATGGGTCGGCAAAGAAGCCGGGATTTTTAGCAAAAATGGCTTAGACGTTCAGCTCGTGTTTTTCAAGGGCAGCACCACGGCGGTGATGGCGTTGGTGTCCAGGGAGACTCCGATCAGTCAGGTGACCGGCCCGCCGATCGTGAACGCCAGCCTCAGGGGGGCCGATTCGGTGTTCGTCGCGGGCGGAGCGGTGATCATAGACTATTGGCTCATGAGTCGACCAGAAATCAAAACGGCGGAGCAGCTCAAAGGCGGCTCGATCGCTGTTTCAACTTTCGGCGGGCAATCTGAATTTGTCTCGCGCATCGCGCTCAAGAAGCTCGGCCTAACTCCGGGCAAAGATGTGACCATGGTTCAGATCGGCGTACCCTCTGATCGACTGATCGCTACGGAGACCGGCAAAGTGCGCGCCGCTTTGCTGAATTCACCCGACAGCTTCATCGGCGAGAAAAAAGGTCTTTACACTCAAGCCTACGTGAGCTTGCCCAGTCAGAGCACCGGTGTCGCGACGACGCGCAGGTTCATTCGGGAAAATCCCGATGTGGTGAGAAAATATGTCAGATCTCAGATCGAAGCGGTGCACCGCATCAAAACCGACCGTGAGCTCGCGCAGCGGGTGCTCGTGAAGTATCTCGGTCCTCAGGACAAACAGATTTTGGAAAAAACCTATGATGACATTAGCTCTGACCAGAAACTGCCGCCAAAACAATATCCGACCCTCGAGGGATTAAAGACAATTATAGATCCCTTAGCGGAGGCCGACGCCAAAGCAAAAACCGCTAAGCCTGAAGACTTTGTTGATATAAGCTTCATTCGGGAACTGGAGCAGAGCGGCTATATCGATAGCTTGTACAAGAAGCGATGATCGGCGATGCCGACTAATTGACCGAGCGCCATTCATCCCGGTCTTGCCATCAAAAGCGCTGCCTCCACAGCCTAACGCTGAGAGCCTGGTTGCGCATAGCACTGCAATATCTCGTCTGGCATGAAGATCATCAACTTATTATCCCACGGTCCGCTTTAGCCAGGCAGTAACAATTGCCGCGACGTTCTCTTCCGCGCCGACGTAAAAATGGTCGCAGTTGGGAACGATCGCGATTTCACAGCGTCCGGCGCAGTTCTCTTGGAAGCGCTCTGCCGGATAATTTTCTTTCGGCTCCTGATCGCCGCGGATGAAAAGTACGGGGCATCTGATGCGCTTGGCGTTCTCGACCAGATCCGGCGCGTTGGTTAAGCGGTCGAGAAAGGTGCGCGCCGAAATCACCCACCACCAAGCGGGAATCAGCATGAGCTGGCGCGGTTTGCCGGCGGCGACCCATGCTTGCGCTTCTTTTGTTTGTGCAGCGGTGTCCCCGGCGAGAGAAAAATTGCGTGCCGAGCTAGGATGGGTCAGCCGATTGCCGCCGGCGTGGGCAGACAGCAAGATCAAGGCGCGTGTTTCCGGATGGCGCGCGACGTGTTCACTGGCCAATACCCCGCCGTTACTGTGGCCGATGACAATCGGTGATTTATAGCCCTTGGTGGCCAAATAATTTGCCGCGATTTCATTGTCTTCAATTCCTTCGGCAACCGTCTGATAAGCGCCGCCGACACAATTGCGGCTATTGTACGTGCTGACGGAATCGTGACCGCGCCGATTGAAGGGCATGAAATCATAACCGAGAGCGGTAATGTGCGGCGCTAAAAAGCGCGCTGCGCAGACGTAAAAGTTCATCTGGTTACCGTGGCAGTACATTACTGCCCCCTTGCTCGGAGCGTCGGGTCTGTAGTAGGCAGCATCCAGGGGATCCGTCGGTGTGGGGATGCTGATCAGCTCAGTGCGCATGGAAACCCCAATACCTCTGAGTGCGTATCACGGACGAGCGGCGACTGATAAGTTTCACCGCAGAGACGCGCGAAGGACACAGAGTAACGAACTTATCTATGAGCTCTGTGCCTTTGCACGGTGAGTCTTTCTTGCATAAGCGTGTAAATAGCTGACGCGCCGAGATACTTCAAATTGATCGATTGCAAAGTTCGCAAACTGTGCATGCGAAGGGGATGATAATGGATTCAGTGAAGAAAGCGCCGTTTCGTGCGAATCATGTCGGCAGTTTGCTTCGGCCGCCAGAGCTTCGGCAAGCGCGGGAGAGGTATCAAAAGGGCGAGATTGGCGCCGCGCAGCTACGCGAAATCGAAGACCGCTGCGTTCGTGACGCGGTAAAGATGCAAGAAGACGTCGGGATGCACGGCATCACCGACGGCGAGTTTCGGCGCAACCTGTGGCACGCGGACTTTCTGAGCCAGTTTCAAGGCATTGAAGTGGTCGAAGGCTTGCTGCCGGAGTCTGCGCGTCACTTTCAAAGCTCCGACTCGGATGTACAGCGTTCGCCGACTCAATTCGTCGTTACCGGCAAGCTCGGGCATGCGCATGGAATCGAGACGGAGAATTTCCGATTCCTGGCTTCCGTCACAACAGAAACTCCCAAACAATGTATTCCATCGCCGTCGCTGGTGCATTTCCGCACGGGCCGCGGCGGTGTGGACAAAGCGATATATCCGGACATGGAGGAGTTCTTTGCGGATCTCGCGCGGGTTTTTCGCGAGGAGATTGCCGCGCTCGCAGCCGTCGGCTGCAGATATCTCCAGATCGATGACGTCAATTTCGCTTATTTATGCGATTCCAAGATGCGCGAAGGCGCAAAAAAAATCGGCGAAGATCCCGACAAGCTGCCCGTTCTTTACGCGCGGCTGATCAACGACTGTATCAAGGACCGCCCGGCCAACATGGCGGTGTGCACGCATCTTTGCCGCGGCAACTTTGCCAGCGCCTGGGTCGCTGAAGGCGGCTACGACCCGGTTGCCGAAGTGCTGTTCAATGAACTCGACGTCGACGGCTATTTCCTGGAGTACGATTCGCCGCGCGCGGGGAATTTCGCGCCGCTCCGTTACATGCCCAACGACAAGAAGCTGATTCTTGGTCTGGTGACGTCTAAAACTGGCGCACTGGAGAATCCCGACGACTTAAAAAGGCGCATCGATGAAGCAAGCAAGTTGGTTCCCTTGCAACAACTCGGCATCAGCCCGCAGTGCGGTTTTTCCAGCACCGTGCTGGGCAACAAGCTAACGATTGATGACCAGATCGCGAAATTGGAACTGGTAGTGCAGGTAGCGATGGATGTCTGGGGCAGCGCATGACCGATTGCAATTGACTTATGGTTTATGGATCCAAAATGAACGAACCTGCCTCTCTCGAATGAGCAGACTAGCATGGCCAAGCCGTCACCAGCAGAAGCTTCGATCGAACACCAGACGATCTCGCGCGACGAGCTCCGCGCGCGAGTCGGGGATCGTTCGCTGATTATCCTCGACGTATTGCCGAAGGAAGCTTACGCCGAAGCGCATATTCCCGGTGCGATCAGTCTTCCCGTAGCCGAGATCGCGGCGAAAGCGCGCCAGGCAATTTCCAATTTGACGCAGGAAATCGTGGTTTACTGCGGTGGACCCACCTGACCGCTCGGCGAGCAGGCGGTCGGCCTGCTAAAAAAATTGGGATACGCTAACGTTCGTCATTACGTTGGCGGATTGACGGATTGGAAAGAGAGTGGTGGATCGATCGAGTGCAACACTCCGCCAGTCGCGACGCCGGAAAGGTTTTCCATTCATCAACAAAGGTCAGCGCGTCACCTCTCATGGTTGGAAATGGTCGCGAACTGGCCATTGGAGCGGCTGGTGGGCTTCTGGCTCGGCATGATTCTCATTTTTGGTGTGATGTACTGGCTTGCCGGCATCGCCATAGGTTGGGGACTTCAGGCGGGCAGCTCCGTCGTACACCCGGATGTCAGCGGATTCATGACAGCAATCTACTTTAGCTTTGTCACCGCGCTTTCGATCGGCTACGGCGATGTCATTCCGATCGGTCCGCTGCGAATTCTCGCGGTGATCGAGGGGATTGCCGGTTTGCTGGTGTTTGGCTGTGTCATCTCGAAATTAGTATCGCGGCGCCAGGAGGAGCTCACCGGCGAGATTCACCGGACAACCTTTGAAGATCGCCTCGATCGCGTGCGCACCAACCTGCACTTGGTTTTTTCCGACCTTGGCTCCGTGCAACAGCTTCAGACCGAGCAGGGCGCGCTACCGCACCGAGTTCTGCGGAGACTGGAAAGCACGGTCAGGGTTTTTCGCGGCGAGCTGCAGACGATTCACGATCTGTTGTACCGATCAAATTTAGAACCCGATGAGGAGACGCTGGAGTCGATTTTGGCAAATTTGCTGATCTGTCTGCAGAGCCTGGTCGAATTGAGCGAGTCCTGTCCGGAGGAGAACGGCGAATCGGCGAGTCTCGACGCGGCTTTGCGCGCGATCGGCAATCTGGCGAAAGAAATTTGCGGTGAATGCGTGCCGCGGGTTTATGCACCGGGGCTGAAAGGCGCAATGGATCAGATTCAAAACCTCGCCGGACGCCTCGCGCGCTGAGCCCTGACGGCGTACTGTTGCCCACTGCTTCGTTCTTGTGGGTAGTCAACACAGTTAATAGAGCAAGGCTGAATGCAAAATTTACTAGAGCCGATGCCTCGTAGCGTTCTCGGGAATAAATAACCTCTACTTACCTAAGGAATCGAAGAAGCCGCTTTTCTCCAGCTGGTCAACCAGGGATAAGTCGACAAACTGCTCCGGCTTGAGCGCGGGTTTTTTGCCGGGAAATTGATTGTCGAGCAAAAACTGAATCGCTTTGAGCGAGGGCCGTGGGGTTTTTTGCAACGTCGGAGCATAGTCCTGCCAAGTGCCCTCGATTATATCATCGTCATGAATCTTACCGTACTTGGCTAACACCTTTTTGCTGAATTCTTTGTCGGTTCGGTAGCGCTGCATACCGCGGGTGAAGGCGCGAAGAAAGCGCAGAACGATATCGCGCTGTTGCGCGATGTAGCTGCGGGTTGTGATCACTGTGCCGTTGATATCTTCAATTCCAAGCTCACCGAAATTGACCAGCTCGCGCATGCCGAGCTGGGTGGCTTTGGCATAAAGGGGAAAGCTCAACGCGCCCGCTTGTACCGCGCCGCTTTGGAGCGCAGCGAAAACCTCCGGCTGGGCTCCGAAAGAGAGTAGCGCCACATCCTTGCTGGGTTCGAGATTAAAGTGCTTGAGGGCCATGCGCACGACCTGATCGGAAGTGGAGCCGAAAGTGGTAATCCCGGCGCGTTTGCCCTTCAGGTCAGATGGCTTTTTGATTTCGGGGCGCGCCATGAGACGAAAAGGCGAAACCGTGCCGGTCGAACCAATAATGACCACATCGCTACCGGCCGCAGTGGCGGCCAAAGCTGCCGATGCTCCGGCCTGAATGATCGGCGCGCTGCCGCCGAGCAACGCGGCTACCATGCGCGTGCTGCCGCCGACGCGAATCAACTCGACGTCCAGCCCTTCATTGGCAAAATAACCGGCCTCCTTGGCAATCCAGGCGGTGCCCCACGAGCCGGCAAAGCTCGGGTAAAGAAGTCGCAGGGGGATCATTGTCTGAGCGGCACGAACGGCCGCCGGTAAAACGAACAGCATCGACGACAGAATCATAAGACGTAAAACTTTCAGTGACATCAAACCTCCCGTTCTTCTCAGCGCTGGCAAGCGGCAAACGCGTTGGATTGTGAAGCCCCACAATATGCCAAGTCAGGTTGTAATCCGAAAAACTCTCATCCTGTACGGCGCACCACTTCGCGAAAGATCCGCATAAAGTTGCCGCCGACAATCTTTTCAACCTCGACTTCCCGATATCCACGGCTCAATAAGGCCGCGGGAATCAGCGCGAACTCCTTGTGCGTCGGAATCGCCGTGTGGCCGGCGATGCCAAACAGGTCGGTGCCGATGCCCACGTGATCCGCGCCGACCAAGTTCTTTACGTAGTCAAGCTCGCGGATGTAAGTCTGAAAATTGTCGCGACGGCTTAGCAAGGGCCAGACTCCGATGACGCCACCTTTTTTACCGATGGCGGTCATGTCTTTGTCCTCGAGATGGCGTGAATTGGGCCTCAGCGCGTAGGCGCCGGTATGCGAACAGATCACCGGGTGTTGACTCGCCGCTAGGACACCGCTCACGGTGTCCGGCGAGGCGTGCGCTACATCGATGATCATGCCAAGCTTGTTCATGTCTTTGACGACGTCCTGGCCGAACGTGGTGAGCCCTTTGTGATGCGGCGCTTCGGTCATGATGTCGCCCACTTCGTTGATTCGATAGTGCATCAACTGCAGCACGCGTACGCCGAGATCATAGAAAAATTTGACCCGCGACAGATCACCTTCCAATGGATCGCTGCCCTCGATCGCCAGCACGGCGCAGGGCTGGCGATTCTTCTTCGCTTCCAGAATGTCCGTTGGGGACATGGCCAAGCCGATCATTCCCGCTTTGGAGGCTTTCAGCACTTTATCCAGTTGATCCCGGCTACTCTGAAAGAGCTCGCCGACAGCAGGCTTGCGACTCTCAGTATAATGGCCGGTCGGACTTCGGCGGAGCGTGCCGTGATCGCCTCGCACCGCAAACACGCCTGCGTCCAACCGGCCAGAGCGCATATTATCGGGAATCTCAGAGTCGAACTCAGCCAATCTTCTGCCGCTGCTTAAATTGGGATGGCAGTGCAGGTCGACGGTAATCGCGTCGCCGGAAAGCTCGGCGGCTTCGGCCATGAGCGTTCTGTCGTGCAGGATGGCACGAAATAAAGGGTCTAGCTGTGCGGCGGCAAAGGTTGCGAGAAGGCCACGCAAAAACGCGCGGCGCGATGGTGCTTTGTCCGCTTTCGTTGGGGACCTACTGCCGGCGAGCCGTGTTGCCATTAAGGGGCCGAATCTGGATTCAAACATAGGGTCAAGGTTGGTTTGTCTCTGTTTGTATGTAAAAACTCAGCAAGCACCCACGATCATCCATGCAGGGCGACAATACCTCAAAGGGCGCGCTCAAGAAAAGTCTGCTCGACGAAGATTCGGACCGCGCACAACGTGGCGATGAGTCTTTTCGCGTCCAAGTGAGGCCGGTTTTTTTTCTCGCCGGTCTTTTTTTCCTTAATTTCGCTTCGCGCATCATTCTCTCGCCGCTTCTGCCCACCATCGAAAAGGAATTGGTGATCAGTCACAGCCAGGCGGGATTTTTTTTCTTTTTGAGCTCCGGGGGCTATTTGGCCGGGCTGTTGTCCTCCGGCGTGCTCACGTCGCGGTCAAGTCATCGAGTGGCGATTGTGGCTTCTCTCGCAGGCGTCGGCATCGCGACCATAACGATTGCGCTCGCGACCAGTCTTTGGTTGATCGAGTGCGGCTTGATGGTGCTGGGTTTCGCCGCGGGTTTCTATTTGCCTTCAGCGATCGCCACCATTACGTCGTTAGTGGACAAACGGCACTGGGGCAAGGCGATCGCGATTCACGAGCTGGCACCCAATCTGGCTTTTTTTGCAACTCCCTTTCTGGCCGAGATTTTTCTTCGTTGGTCAAATTGGCGCACAGGCTTGGGGGTGCTCGGCGCGCTATCGCTTGTGGCGAGCATAACTTTCGGCCAGTTTGGTCGCGGCGGCGGTTTTCCTGGAGAATCGCCGGGTTCCCATGCGTTTGCGGTGCTCGCGCGCACGCCGGCGTTCTGGCTCATGGTAGTTCTCTTCGGTGTCGGCGTCAGCTCCACGATCGGAGTCTATGCCATGTTGCCGCTCTATCTCGTGAGTGACCGCAACTTTGACCAGAGTACGGCGAATACCATAGTCGCTTTGTCGCGTTCGCACGGTCCTTTGCTCGGTTTGCTCGGTGGCTGGGCGTCAGACAAGCTGGGCGCCAAAGAGACGATCATCATCAGTTTGGTTTTTACCGGTATTGCGACTTTGCTCCTGGGAATACTGTCCGGTCCGGCCTTGGGCGCCGCGGTTCTGGTCCAACCCTTGCTCGCGGTGTGGTTCTTTCCGGCTGCCTTTGCGGCGATCGCGATGATCACTCCGCCGAGCGCACGCAATCTTGCCGTAGCGTTTTCCGTTCCAGTCGGTTACATCATCGGTGGGGGCGCAATCCCGACATTCATCGGGACCATGGGTGATGCTGGTTCCTTTGCGACCGGATTCGTGGTGACCGGATTTTTGATCGCTGCAGGAGGGCTTCTTTCGATCGGCCTTCGGCTGCCTGCTGTCAACGCAAAGAAATAAGCCAACGGTTGTGTTGCCCGCGCTGGCTGTTCTATAAATTTGCTCATGCTCAGTTTGAATGATTTCGCCGAAAACATCCGCCGCACCGATGGAGTCGTCGTGTTCACGGGAGCTGGGATCAGTACGGAGTCAGGCATTCCGGATTTCAGAAGTCCCGGCGGAATTTGGACCCGTTATCGGCCGGTGACCTACCAGGAGTACTTGAGTAGTGAAACGGCGCGCATCGAAGCCTGGAAGCGACGACTCGATGGCTGGGAGCAATACAAAAACGCCAAGCCGAACATCGGCCACTACTTTGTTCAGGCTCTCGAGGCGAAAGGAAAGCTGATCGGCTTAATTACGCAAAACGTGGACGGTTTGCATAGCAAAGCGGGTGTGCCCGACGAAAAGATTGTCGAACTTCACGGCAGCAATCGCAAAGTGCTTTGCCTCAAATGCGAGCGCGAATACGATCCTGACGAGGTGATAAAAAAACTCGTTGGTGATTTTGCATCGCCCAAGTGTCATGTTTGCGGTGGGATCCTCAAATCGGCGACGGTCTCTTTCGGGCAGCCCATGCCGGAGACAGCCATGCGCCAGGCGCAGGAATGGAGCGAAGAGGCGGAGATCTTCATGGTCATGGGGTCTTCGTTGCAAGTACAGCCGGCGGCGTCGTTTCCGGTCGTGGCCCAGCGCAACGGCGCGGCGCTCGCGATTATCAATCGTGAGCCCGGCCCGCTCGATGAGATCGCCGATTTCGTTCATCATGGCGCGATTGGAGAATTCTGCGCGCGCTTCGGCGAGATGATTGCGGACGGATGAACGACGACGCAGAACGAAGTTCATGATAAAGATTCCGAACTTCGCGTCCTCCTTGATAAAAGGGTCCTGGTTGGAGCGTGGCTGTCCCATTTCCGTCATTCCCGTATGCTTTTAGCGGGAATCCAGGCGATCTTCAGACTGGACCCCCGATTGAAACATTCGAGGGTGACGAGCTGGGACGTCGTCCCGGCATTTTCATCTTCTGTAGGCGCTAAGCTCATGAACACTTCGCGGTAAAGATAATCGAAACTCTCATACTGAAAGGGTAACGCAATGGCTGAGTGGAAGATGATCGACGCGGATGGTCACATCCGTGAAATTGAAACCGAGGTTTTCGAGTATCTGCCGGAGCATTACAAACAACGGCGTGAAGCGGTGCTCTACTTTCCGTTGCTGCCGCACCATGGATGGCACCGCCAGGCTGGCCATGGCGGGATGGGGTCGTCGTTCCTTATTCCGACCCTGCAAGATTGGCAGCTTGCGCTCGACCAAGGCAATATCGAAGCAGCTGTCGTTTATCCGACCCGTTTCATGCACATCGGTCAAGTCGGCATGGCCGAGTTTGCCGTCGACCTGAGCCGCGCCTACAACGATTATCTTTACGATCGGTTTTTGCGGCACGAGTCGCGGCTCAGAGGAGTCGCGATTCTCCCTTTACAAGATGTGCCGGCCGCGGTGAGCGAATTGCGCCGCGCCGTCAACGAATATGGTATGGTCGGCGCCGTCCTGCCCGCTGACGGGTTGCCCCGGCCGCTCGGACATCCGGAGTTTCATCCGGTTTATGAAGAAGCCAATCGACTGGGTTGCATGCTCGCCGTGCATTCACAGAACTCGTTACGCAATAACGATCTCTTCATGTGGCGCGGGGAAGCCGCGACCCTCGCGCATGTGTGGCCGCAGATGCGGCAGTTCACGAACTTTATGTTTTCCGGTGTGCTGGGCAAATATCGCGATTTGAAAGTCGCTTTTTTGGAAGCGGGCTGTGGCTGGGTGCCCTACCTGATGAGCAAAATGGAAGCGCGTATGGGCGAGCTGCCGCGACCGTCTCAATTGCTCGAGCGCGGGCAGATTTATTTCCAGTGCGGCGAGGAGATGACCACCAGCCGAGACTTGGAGCTACTCGGGAACGAGTGTCTGTTTTGGGCGTCGGACTTTCCGCATGAGGGAATCGTCGATATGAAGAAAGCCGTCAATGAATTCCTGAGCCGCGAAGATATTACCGAAGCCGCGAAACGAAAAATCAGCTACGATAATCCGAAGCGGCTGTACGGACTTTAAAATACAAAAGTTCGACCCGTTCAAACGGTTCAAGCCGTTCAAATCGTTTAATCCCGGTCCGGATTAGACGACTGGAACGTTTGAACGGCTTCGATACTGAGGATCAATCCCGCACTTTTGCGTCACCAAGTAGATCGCCAGTCTTAATCCTGTCATTCCCACAGGCTTGAAGCGGGAATCCAGAACTGGACCCCGGACAAAAACATTCCGGGGTGACGATATTAGAATCAACCGTCGCTGACTTCCGGCTGGGCTTGCTGCCGAATATCTTTGCGCGTCAGGTAATCAATAATTTGAATCTTTTCCGCCGGTCCGGAGCGGTTACCCATCATGATCATAGGCCCGTCACCCGTATTCTCGAGCGTGTAAAACGATCCGCCGGTGATCAGCGCTGCTTGCCCGGGTTTCAAAGTGACCTTCCCGCCGTCGGGAAAACTCATGGTGCATTCGCCATCCAAAACGACGAAGGTCTGATCGGCATTATGGCAGTGCATGGCGTCTTTCTGCCCCGGTTTGTAGTAATGCATCCAGGCGTGAAAACGCGGCGTGTTGAAGATATTCTTGCGCCGTTTTTCTTTATGCGCCATATCGACGAGATCGACGATTTCAATGCCCATTGAAAAAACCTCCTCGTTGCGAGTTTTTCTTCATAGAACCGCAATCACTTCAATTTGAAACAAATTATCGCCTCGCAGCTCCGTCTTGAGGGCGTGCCGGGCCGGACGATCGTGCTCATCGGGAAACATTTTCAACCAGGCCTTGTTGACGGAGTCACGCAGTTTTTCTTCTTTCAAGTAGACTTTCATGTAAGCGATATTCTCGGGCTTGCCGCCGGCGCTTTCCATGAAGAGCTGGAGGTTGCGAAACATCGCTTGGGCCTGTTCGTCCGGATTGGGCGATAACACGCCGGTCTTGGCGTCCTTGCCGGAGATCGCCGAAGAGAAAACCATGTTGCCGATGACAACACCGTTGGGAATCGGCGCGCCGTGTTCCATGCCTTTGATATGGATCGTCTTGCGTTTCGCCATAGCTCGCCTCCCGCGGATTCAAACTTTAGGGATTCATAGCATGAGGGACGCTGGAAGGTCTACCCTACGAGAGACGGAGATATTCATTGACAATTCGATAAAATTCCTCGGACGCATCGATGTGCACCCAATGGCCGGCATTTGGCACCGTGTGCAATTCTGCGCGAGGAAAGTACTTGCGAATGGCGGCAAAATCCCGGTCCTCAATAAAGCGCGATAGGCCGCCGCGAATGAAACAAGTCGGTTTGTCAAAACTGTTCAGGATGGCGGGAGCTTTGATCAACTGATCGTAATTTGCAGCCAGCGAATCCAGACCGATGCGCCACTGAAATTCGCCGTTACGGTCTCGCATAAGATTCTTGACCACAAACTTCCTAAGCGGCGCATCGGAAATCGTCGCACCCAGCGCTGCTTCAGCTTCGCCGTAAGTTTTTAGCCCGTGCAGTTCCAAATTCTGCATGGCTTGCAGTAAGGGCCGGTGCGCGGGCGGGTAAGCTTTCGGACCGATGTCGAGGATGACGAGCTTCGCAATCGGTTCCGGCGATTCGGAGGCGAACTGCATCGCCACTTTGCCGCCCATTGAATGGCCCAGCAGGAAAACCTCTGAAAGACCCTGCTCGGCTAAAAATTCGCGCAGGTCCCCCGTCATGACCTCATAATTCATCGTGCTGCTATGGGGTGAGCTCCCATGGTTGCGCTGATCGACGGAAAAGACTTTGTAGGTAGTCGCAAAGAGCTTTCGCATCGCGCGCCAATTCTCGGAGGAGCCGAGAAAGCCGTGCAGCATAACCAGTGGGCGCCCATCGCCCTGAACTGCGTAATGAAGACGCATCTGCAACTCTCGGCATCAGTATAGGAAATCAATAGCGAACCGCCTAGGAGGATCGCCGATCGGGAAGATTGTCACGCAGTTTTTTTGAAGCTTGTTGAGTCGATTGCGGCGGGAGATCCTGGCGCACTGCATGTAGAAACAGAGCACATCAGTGCGCCTCGGTTCAAAACGAAAGGCTGCTAAGAATATAAAAATTTGCCGTTCTACTTGCCTCCGTGTCGCCTGGTGTTATCGATGAGCTCCACTCGTCAAACCGGGGATCATCTGGAATCGGCATGATTCATTAACTTCGCGAATGCCTCGAGATCGGCTTGCAGCTCACGTTGTTTGTCAGCCAGCTCAGACTGTTTGGAGAGCAGGGCATGATAGGGTGTTTGCAACGCAGCGAGACGCTGGCGATGTTCTTCAGCTTCGGCGATGCGCGCTTCCGATTGAAGCAATTCCTGTTCACGTTGTTGAATTTGTTTCCGCAACTCCTGCTGGTCGCGCTCGGCTCGCTCCGAAAGATCGCGCAGGTGGTCCAGCTCAGAAACGCGTTGTTCGGTAGCGCTGAGTTTCTCCTCAAGCGCTGTGATGTGCGCGGCCAAATTTTGTCGCTCTTGTTGATACCTGAGCGCAGCATCCTCGAGTTGGCGAATTCGAGTGGCGCTTTCATAAAGCTTTTCCTGGGTTTCTGTCGAGTTATCGGCGCTCGTTTCGTGAGTCGCTTGCATGTCCTGAATCGCTCTCCGACTGCGCTCCAGCTCGCCAGCCAAGGCGGAAACTTTATTCTCCAGTTCACGGTTGTGTGCCTGCAACTCGGTTAAGTCAGCGGAAGGGTTGCTGCCTAGCGACGCATCGCCTGTGGAACTCATCCCTTCCGAAAACCCCTCTAGCTTCGACAGCAGTGCTTCTACCTCACGGCGCTTATTTTTAAGTTCTCTTTCCGAGGCGATAAGCAAAACTCCGAGAAAAAGCAGCGCGCCCCCAGCAAAAAGCACGATCCAGACAAACATACCTTCCATGGCGTTCTCCTAAAGAGGTTATTCAGAGAGATCTATTATTGGGCAACGCCAAAGATATGCCAAG